>JAFZKA010000065.1 GCA_017551925.1 Bacteroidaceae bacterium
ACGGCCTATTGCATTGATTACTTCCATTCTCTTTCAAATTAACTAAGTGAATTGATATCGATTGCCTTGGGCTGCTGTGCCTCATGCTTGTGCTCTGAACCTGCATAAACATAGAGGTTGTCAATAAGCTTGTCACCAAGTTTTGTCTTGGGCAGCATTCCCTTAACAACTTTCCTCATAAGTCTCTCAGCACCGTTGGGCTTAGCCATCAACTGTGCAGGTGTGGTCTCGCGCTGACCGCCGGGATAACCGGTGTAACGCAGATAAACCCTGTCAGTCCATTTCTTGCCGGTCAGAACAACCTTATCGGCATTGAGAACGATGACATTGTCGCCGCAATCAACATGCGGAGTGAAATTTGTCTTATACTTACCGCGCAGCAGCTTGGCAACCTTCACGGCGAAGCGGCCCAGGACCTGGTCTGTAGCATCAACTACAACCCACTCCTTATTAACGGTAGCCTTATTGGCCGAAACAGTCTTGTAACTTAAAGTATCCATTCTAAACTTTAAATCATAAATTAAACATTCATTCTCTTACGCAACCTCTCCGTCATCCCGACGTCATGGAAACTCCCTAAACGCTTGTTTTCAGCGGTTACGCTATACCGCAGAACCCGTACTCGGGGGTTTAACACGTTAATAACTAACCCTTTATCCAAGGGTTGATAATAATCGGCTCGCAAAATTACACTTTTTGAATGAATTAGCGCACTTTTTCTTGGACTTTTTTCGATGAGAAAAAAAAGGGGCGGTACATTTTGTACTTATCCTTTCACGCTCCTTAAACACATCTAATCCAAGTACAATAACAGTCGTACCCATTTTGGGTACAACTAAACAACAATCCAAGTAACTTTTTTGTTACTTTCTTTGGAGACAATAACAAAATCGTTACCTTTGCAGAAAAATAGTCCTATCCATGAAATATTCCGAATTAAAACGATTGCTCCGTAAGAATGGTTGCACAATTGATCATGAAGGAGGCAATCACGAGATATGGTATTCGCCTAAAACAGGAAATATGTTTCCCGTTGGTCGGCACGATTCTGAGGAAGTTAAACCAAACACACTTGCGTCAATCAAGAGGCAAGCAGGTATATAATCAATTATCAATGAAGAACGCTTATGTTAGTTAGAATTAGAAAGATGAGTATGAAAGTAAATGCATTAATAGAGAGGACTGATAACGGTTATTACTCCATCGCTTGCGATGGAAAGATCGGTAATTTCTGCCTTGGCGGGTTTGGTGATAGTGTTAAAGACGCAAAAGCAGATTTTGACTCTATCGTTAAAGAAGCCCAAGACTCATATATAAAAGAACACGGAAGTCTGCCCGAAGAATTCAAAGAGATTATTGTTGACTACAAATATGACTTGCAGTCTTTCTTCAATTATTTTAATTGGATCAACATCAGCAAGTTTGCAAAAGCTACCGGCATAAACGAAAGCAAGATGCGTCAATACAAAACCGGAAAGGCTTTTGCCAGTGAACGCACAAAAGCTACTATTGAAACGACAATTCACCGATTGAGCGAAGAACTTGCATCTGTAGAGTTATAATTTTATGCGGTAGCGGCTGCTATTACACCAAGCAGGAGAATAGTCAATGCTGCTATGGCTAGTATTGCAAGGAGTGTACCCAGGCAGCCCCATTTTCGTTCACCTGCTGGAAGTTTATCAAACAAGAGAGTTACAATCAATCCTATTAGTGGAGTCGTTATGGCTGATATTAGGAATGCCCAGCCGAAACCTATCTTACGGCGTGCTCCGAGTAAGCCTACAAGCACTGAAACCAATGAGAAAGAGATAACTCCAAAAATAATTAGCAATGCATCCATATCTGTATTATTCTAAGCCTGAGAATGGTGCCGGCATACGTTTGGTGTAACCTTGGGCGTGGAATGTGGCAATTATGGTGCCGTTCTGGTCTGTAACCTGAACCACTGCAGCCGGAATTTTGGGATGGCGGCTGGTAAAGTGGCCCTCTGCTGTGAGAGTATCACCCAATTTGGCCGATACATGATAATAAATGGTAGAGTTGATGGCAAAGGCCATATTCTCACCCTGATTGACAAGTGCGGCAAAAACCAGGTCTGCCAGAGTAAACAGCGCCCCACCCTGGCAAATGTTACCGGCATTCATATGGTGCTCTGTAACTGTCATTGTAGCCTTGGCCGTACCGGGCTTTACTTCAACAAGATCTATACCTATGTATTTTGCGAACTTATCGCCTTCATTAAGAAAATCCTTCAGTGTCATGTTTTTTGCTTTGATTGGCGCAAAGATACACTTTTTGCTTATCTTCGCGAGGTAATCAAAGACTAACCTTATTCAAATCATTATGAAAACAAAATCTCTATTCATCGCTTTATTGGCTTCATTGATGGCATTGCCAATCGCAGCAAAGAGTGTAGAACTCTCATTCAACTATCAGAAACAGAGTGGTGCAGGCTCCAACCAGTGGGCTGTCTGGGTTGAGAATTCTGAGGGCAAGGTAGTTCGTACCCTTACCGTGACATCATTTACATCAAAGGGCCGTGGAGGCCGTCGCGGTTATACTTTCCGCCCCACATGCGTTCCAACATGGGTTAAGAATGCAGGAGCAGAACATATGACCGATGAGCAGATTGATGCCGTAACAGGTGCAACACCTAAAGAGAGCGGTGTTCAGACCTATACTTGGGATTTCAAGGATGCCAATGGCAAAGAGGTTCCCGCCGGCGATTACAAGATACGCCTTGAAGCAACCCTGTATTTCAACAGCATCATACTTTACAGCGGCTCATTCTCTACAAAGGACAAAGCCGGTGAAATCAAACTCACCTCAACCCTGACAGAAGAGGATGAGGCTCACAAGAACATGATCACCGACGTAAAGGCTGCCCTCAAATGAGGAGCAACCTTTGCTTTGAAAAATATCGATAACCTTTTTTGTCCATAATGAAAAAATCCTTTTCCACATTGGCCCTGTTGTGCCTTATTGCTTTGACAACAGGTTGCAAAAGCAGTAATCCTGAGAGTGTTTCAGAATTCAAGTACAACATCACAATGACTGAGTTGGCAGAGCCCTCCTGGTATGATCTGGTTGACTCTGCCTCTTACATAACCCTCAAGTCACCTGACGGCACAGTTATGGGTGAGATTAAACAACTTATAGTCAATGATGACCGTATCTATGTCCTGGCCGACGGATTCTACTGCTTTGATATGCAGGGTAACTGTCTGTTCAAACAGACAGCCAAAGGCCGCGCCAGGAATGAATTCATTGATGCAAGTTCAATGTCCGTATCAGACGGCATGCTGTTTTTGTATGACAGGATGCAATACAAAGGCCTGTTCTTTGATGCTCTGACAGGGAAGTATGTCAGTTCCGTGAGCAGTTCTGTCAATGGACGTGCAGGATACCACTTGGGTGATAATATCATTATAAATAATCTGAATGACGGCGATGATCCAAGATTTAAAATCCTTCCCAAAGAAAATCCAGAGAACGTTCTGACAGGTTTCTTTGCAGGAAAGGAACATCTCTCATCAATACGCGGTACAACGTCATGGGTTGATGACGGTCTGATTTACACTTCATACCGCAGGAACCTTGCCTGGAAAATGACCGGCCAGGAGTGCGTTCCATATATCAGTATTACCGTTCCAGAAGACAAAAAGTTACCGGATCAACTCATTGATGATATGATTGAGGCCGGGACGATTTCTCCCCAAGGATATGAAGCTTCTGACTTCACCTATGGCTTATCAGAAATTAAGGAATGTGACGGTTTCATTACAGGAAGACTTAATGACGAAAACACTTTCATATATTTTGTGTTCGATAAGAATTCCGGAAAATCACTGTTCTTTAAATATCCCGCAAAGGAGGTATGGCAACAGCTTCCCATAGACGAGAGTGTATGTGCCGGTTATAAAGATTGCATTTGTACCGTAGTACGTCCTGAGAATGTGCTGCTTTTAAAGTCCATCTTAGGCGGCATAGGCAACGAACCGACTCAAGAAAAGTTCCGCCAGGCATATGACGAGATAAACGCCCTGACTGAAAACGATTACGCCATTATTGCCTGCATCCGGCTCAAAGCTCTATAGGTTCGTTCTTATTATTGCATCAATCAGTTCCTGACCGGGAAAATCCATTGGGATTATTCCAATCGGTCCATTATGGGTTTTAAGGTAATCAAGCAGTTGTTTGTTGATAGTGTCCGAGCACCTTTTAATATTGGTCTTAATGCCGGTACCTATATAGCCCGATGTATGGTTTATGCACCATATGCCGTTATCTGACTCCGGGAATGCTGACAACAGACTGTACAGATTATTCCACTTTCCGGTAAGATATGCATCCTTATCATTATTACCTGATGTAAAGTAATCCTGTGCCCAGAGCACAGCGCTCTCATCTGAAGATGATGCCAGCCGCGCCCTACGTGATGCTGCGTTACCGGGCCAGCCACGGGTTACAACGCCCGGATAATCCACACCTGCAGACGGTGTATTGCGATGAATGAAAAGAATACGTCCGCGAGCATCGGCCACGGTCAAATCGGCTTTGAAATCAGCCAGCATGTCGGCAGGAATTACGGAGCATATCTGTTCCATTGTCATATCAACTGCCGTCTGCCCGCCGCCTGCGCTGTTGGTCATAACAATGCAGAACTCAGTAGGGTTCTCTACAAGTTTTTGCTTTAGAATAAGCAACGCCTCATTAAACGTAATATGGCAGTTGGCAGGACCATGATAAATCTTGAGTTCGCCACCTTCAAGTTTTGGGCGCAAATCGAAAAAACGTATCCCGGCATCCCACTGCTCTGCCAGACTCATTGTCTGTGTGCGTGCATAATGTTTCATGGGAAAGCGCACGCCCGCAGTACCGGAATCATGTGTTCCCGGAATGGACACTCTGCAAACCTTCACAGTATCAGACAGCGCAGCCATCCAATTGCCGTTCTGCGCACCGGCAGCAAACGTCAGCGGCAGAAAAGTCAAAAGGACGATGCACCTCCTTATACGTGTGATGGCAAACAATTTACTTTATGGTCTTACGTACCAGGTCAAGCAGTTTCTTTGAAGGAACGGCCTCATCCTTAAGAGGAATCAGATACCAGTCTACAACCCATGTCAGACTCTCACCTGGAGCCAGTGTCTTGTATTCACCTTGGCTCTCCAGTTCAATATAGGTCTTGCCCTGATTTACATACACCTGAATCTCTGCCTCATCGGGAGCAGGCTGTGACGGGGTAAGGTCATCAAATTTCTTGATCATGAGCAGGCCGTTAGCGGCATATGCAAGCCAGCCTTTTCCGTCAGCGTTTATCTTGCGGTTCTGGGCTCCTGTCTCAAAGTTGTACCATGAAGCACCGGCCTCACCCTTGAACGGTATCAGTCCGGCTGGAGCAATGCCTTCAACGGGAGCGTCAAAGAATATCAGGCCGCTCTCATCGGCTACGACACGTGATATCTCCCACGGAGCAACCTTGCGTTCGGCATCACCCTTATTGATAATAGTATAAGCCACTTTTATGAACTTGCCTTTTGGGTCAGGAGTATATTGTTTCTGTATCTGGAACGGCAGTTTGCGTGCCACCTGACTGGTAAGCACAAGTGACTGTGAATGCTTGGCTGCATCAGTCTCATCTGTGTAGGCCCCACGGTCAAACTCAGTTACAGGCGGCCAGTTCCACTCTTTCTGGGGGCTGGTCCAGAATGTGCTGCCGTACTGGTTCTGCATACGCAGTTGCGACAACATCTCCTTGTCATCATACTTGTATGACATGATCTTGCCGCCCTCTTTGGCACTGACGGTCATTGTCACATTACCGGCCTTAATGGTAAAACCCTCATCAACTGAACCCTGCACTGTCTGCGCACTTGCAGCACCTGATATCACAACAGCCATCAAGGCTGCCATTAACTTATTTGTTCTCATATAGTAAATTTTTGTAGTAACCGCAAAGATAACTATCTTTGGAAAAACAAATAAGCCAACAACATGAAAAGAGTCCTTTCTTTTTCTCTGTTTGCAATTGCGTGCATCATTATCTGCTCCTGCAAGAGCAAAAATGGTCAAATTCCATCAACTTCAACAGCAGAGACACCGACAGGTACGGCGGCAACCGTACTTGAGTTTTATAAGGTTTTCTGTACTGACTGGGATGGTCAATCCAAGACAGATTCCATTCTTTTAAAGTATTGTACAAAAGAACTCCGAGATGTTGTAATGGACGCATTAACAACCGATGCTTATGACTTTGTAACAAACGGAGTTCCTGGAATAGACACCAAATCCCTCAGTGTCGTCAAACGGAATGAGAAATACGTTGTTTCTTTTGAGTATGCCAAATGGCCCGTCAGTGATGAGCCCGGAAAGGACTCGATATATGTAATGGTCAATAAGGAGAATAAGATTTCATATTTAATAAGACCTAGTGACAACTACAGGATTCCAGGTGTTTACAGCAGCAAGAGCCCACTCCTCTATTATTATGAGCATCAATATGTTGACCTGGGCCTGAGCGTAAATTGGGCCACCAGCAATATCGGCTCAAGGTCTGTAGATCCACAATGGCCCGGTGATTTGTTTGCATGGGGCGAGACCGTGACAAGGGATCACTTTGACAAGAACTATTATCTTGCCCCTATTCAGGACCATTATTATGAGGGTAAACTATCATTATTAGAACAAGATGATGACGCCGCTGCAGCGCTATGGGGTAAAGACTGGCGTCTGCCCACAAAAGAAGAATTCCAGGAACTGATAGACAAATGCAAATGGGAATGGACAAGAGAGAATTATTCTTATTGGGGATATAAAGTGACAGGTCCCAACGGCAACTCAATATTTCTCCCGGCCGGAGGAATGAAAAGAAGAAATGAATCTATAAATCGCGAACATGGGCTTTATTATTGGACCGCTTCATGCAAATTTGATGACCCCGAAAGAGAGCCTAAAGCATGGCAGTTCTTGTCCACCTCCGATGAGCCGGACAAGAGCAAGAACCGATATATGATTATGACACTCGTCCCTTTGAGTATTCAGTCCGGACGTTCCATAAGACCTGTCACCGATAAACCGTATATCCCTATCAGCGACATCGGTCTCAATAAGAAGGAACTGAGACTGGAAATAGGCGAGGATTTTGTTCTGACCGCCTCATTCTTTCCTAAGGGTGCCACTCCAAGGAACTTATACTGGCATAGCGGAAATTCAGCTGTAGCCCATATTGACACAAACGGAAAGGTCACTGCCGTTTCAGACGGTAAGTGCACAATCACGGCAGTATGCGGAGAGTTAAAGAAGGAGTGTCAGGTAACTGTCGTAATGCCTAAAGACTTTGTTCCTGTTGAGCCGAAAGTAACCACCGTATTTGAGTTTGGAAAAGAGGTGAACAAAGCATATATTGATGATCTCCAGGAATTTGATAATTCCTTAGAGTTGAAAGAAGTTTTCAGGACACACATTGGTAATAAAACAAAGGGATTTGATATAACTTTTTCAGATTTTACCGATGAAGCCTGGAGCGATGACCCCGGTGAATTCTGTATGATAACGATTGAAACTGCCGGACAACAATACAGATTCAAGAACTCAGATTGGGTTACCGATTACAGATTTGACGATAAATACTATCTCTGTTATCCTATGGGCAAGTCCCGATATCTGCTGTTCCTGAAAGGTTTTGATTATGGATGCTGCCCCGGTGTGCTGACAGTACTGGCCATCGATGAAACCGGTGCACGTGTAGTTTATAATAAGGAAAGTAATCTTAATGAAATAAACATTGAACCCTTCTCAATGACATTTGAGGAGTGGTATGCCGAATCTGTTTCAAGATATAAGACAAATTACTCCAACGCCTATAACCTATTTGTTGAAGATGATGCTCTTAAGATGAAAAAGGTTGAGTTGCTGCGCGAATAAAAGATTATCTTTGCAGCCGTTTTAGAACAAAACATGCATGGATAGGTTCAAAAGGGTTGTAAAGCAGGCTGCGCCAAGGGCGCTCAAGACAATATGGTGGATATTCAAGATAACCACCGTAGTTTCTTTTATCATGTTCCTGCTCAAATATACCGGAATCCTCACTTGGATTGCGGCTGCAGTGAGTCCTGTATTCCATATTTTCGGACTGCCGGGCGATGCGGCACTGGCCTATGTGAGCGCCTATTTCATAAATATATACTCCGGCATAGCCGTAATCTCCACTCTTGACCTCACCGTACGCCAGATTACCATTCTGGGCACGATGAACCTGGCGGCACACGCCATGGTGGCTGAGACTGCCATCCAGAAAAAGACCGGTGCCCCCATTTCCTATGTGATATGTATCCGTACACTTGCATCAATCACCCTGGGAATAATCATGAACCTGGTGCTTCCCGGACGGCCTGTCTTTAACGCTGAAAACATCAACTTGGCTGAGGTACCTTTCCTTAATATTCAAGGTGAGTTCTGGCCCATGTTCCTGGTATGGCTCAAGGGGCTTGCAAGACTTACTGTATGGATGACCACACTCATATTCACTCTCAATATCATACAGCGTGCCTTGTATGAGTATGGTATTATGAATAAGGTATCCAGGTTCTTCAGTCCGCTCCTTACCGTGTTCGGCCTGCCCCGTGAAACCACGTTCCTTTGGATTGTAGCCAATGTCATCGGACTGTTGTACGGATCGGCTGCAATTATGGATGAGATGGAACGGGGTAAAATATCTGAACGCAGCATACTGCTTTTGAATACACACATCGGGATATCTCACAGCAACCTGGAGGACCTTATGCTTTATGCGGCTATGGGGGGCATGTGGTACTGGATGCTGCTGTTCCGCTGGGCACTGGTCACCATCCTTGTCTGGTCCCTCCGTGCAATTGGGGACAGTCCCCTTTTGCACATTAAAACGTGACAAAAAGGGACAGTCCCCATTTGCACGATAAAAAAACTCCGGCTCGTCTGAACCGGAGTTTTTTAATTTAGAATTCTGCTGAACGCGGAGTGCGGGGGAACGGGATCACATCTCTGATGTTCTGCATGCCGGTGACGAACAGGATCAGGCGCTCAAAGCCCAGACCGAAGCCGGCGTGCGGGCATGAACCCCAGCGGCGGGTATCCAGATACCACCACAAATGAGTCATATCCATCTGACGGCGGTTGATCTCACCCATCAGCCTGTCATAGTCAGCCTCACGTACTGAACCGCCAATGATCTCACCAATCTGCGGGAACAGCACATCAGTACCCTGCATGGTTGATGCGGGAGCCTTAACGCCATGATAGCCTATTGAACCGCCATCGGCCGTAGCCTCATTCTGCTTCATGTAGAATGACTTGATGGCCGTAGGATAGTCAGTCATTATAACAGGCTTCTTGAAGTGCTCCTCTACAAGGAAACGCTCATGCTCTGAGGCAAGGTCATCGCCCCAGTTGCACGGGAACTCAAACTTCTTACCGTTCTTGATGGCATCCTGAAGAATATCGATACCCTCAGTATATGTAAGACGTACAAAGTTCTCCTTGAGTACACCATTCAGACGCTCCAGCAGGGTCTTGTCAATCATGTTGTTCAGGAACTCCAGGTCATCCTGGCAGTGGTCAAGCGCCCAGCGTACGCAGTATTTGATGAAATCCTCCTCAAGGTCCATAAGTTCCTCCTGATCCAGGAAAGCAATCTCGGGCTCAATCATCCAGAACTCGGCCAGATGGCGCGGAGTATTGGAATTCTCGGCACGGAATGTAGGACCAAAGGTATAAATGGCACCAAGAGCGGTTGCACCAAGTTCTCCCTCCAACTGACCGGAAACAGTCAGTGAAGTCTGCTGACCGAAGAAATCATCATCATAGATTATCTTGCCGTCCTTATCTTTCTTAAGGTCATAAAGGTTCTTGGTTGTTACCTGGAACATGTTGCCGGCACCCTCGCAGTCACTTGCAGTGATAAGCGGAGTGTGGAAATAGTAGAATCCATGCTCATGAAAATAGGTATGGATTGCCATTGCCATATTGTGACGTATGCGCATCACGGCACCGAAAGTATTGGTACGCAGACGCATATGGGCATGCTGACGCATGTACTCGAATGACTGACCCTTTTTCTGCATAGGATAGTCATCACCGCAAAGGCCCAGCACCTCAATCTCAGATGCCTGAACCTCAACAGCCTGACCTGAGCCGATGCTCTCAACCATGATACCCTTTACGCTGAGGCAGGCACCGGTGGTGATCTGTTTCATCAGTTCATCACTGAACTTTTCAAGGTCAGCCACAATCTGAACATTCTTGATTGTCGAGCCGTCATTAAGGGCAATGAAACTTACGCTTTTGCTACCGCGCTTGGTTCTGACCCAACCCTTGACGACAACCTCCTGCCCGAAATCGGTACGCTTAAGAAGGTCGGCAATCCTTGTTCTTTTAATATCCATCGTTTTAGTTTTTTCCTGATTAATTATTCGTAAGCACCCATACGGAGCATGTTGACCTCCTTCTCGGTGAGGAAACGCCAGTCACCGCGACGCAGACGCTTCTTGGTAAGACCTGCAAACTGTACGCGGTCAAGTTTGGTTACGCGGTAACCCAGAGCATCGAACATACGGCGTACCACACGGTTGCGGCCTGAATGAATCTCAATGCCCACCTGGGTCTTGTCATCGTTAACGTAGCTCACCTCATCGGCACGTACGATATCGCCGTCCTCTTCACCGATGTTGACACCGTCAAGAAGTTTCTGCATATCCTCAGCACTTACAGCGCGGTCCAGACGTGCATGATAAATCTTTTTCTTGAGGAAACGGGGGTGTGTGAGGCGGCTTGCCATCTCACCGTCATTGGTAAGAAGCAGCACACCTGTAGTGTTGCGGTCCAGACGGCCTACGGGATATACGCGCTCCTTGCAGGCACCCTTGATATAATCCATAACGGTCTTGCGCTCCTGAGGATCATCAACAGTAGTAACGCAATCCTTGGGCTTGTTGAGAAGAATATATATCTTTCTCTCGATGCTTACCAACTGATCGTGGAACAGCACGTTGTCACCACGATGAACCTTGGTACCGAGTTCGGTAACGGTCTGGCCGTTAACCTTGACAACACCGGCCTGGATGAACTCATCGGCCTCACGACGTGAACATACACCGGCATTTGCCAGGTACTTGTTCAAACGTATCTCCTCCTCAGGATCATGAATTACATCCTGATACTCTATGCGCTTGCGATTGTCCTGACGCTTCTGCATGGGCTTGCGGAAACCGCCCTGCTGGCCGTAACCGCCCTGACGCTGACCGTAACCGCCCTGACGCTGACCATAGCCGCCCTGACGCTGACCATAGCCGCCCTGACGCTGGCCATAGCCGCCTTGGCGCTGATAACCCTGACGCTGATAGCCGCCTTCCTGCTGCTCACCGCCCTGGCCCTGTACGCGCTCCCTGTAGAAACGGGGCTGACCCTCCTCGCCGTTGTTGTACTGGCGGGGCTGGCCATAACGCTGCTGTCCGTAGCCAGGACGATTATTATTGTAACCACGGTTCTGGTAGCCGCCCTGACGGTTCTGACCATAACCCTGCTGATCTCCATAGTTCTGTCCATTCTGACGACGCGGACGGTCCTGACCGTAGCCCTGATCACCATCCTGACGTTGTGGACGCTCTACTCTTGAATACTGGGGACGATTGTTGTACTCAACCCTTACAAAACGGGGTCTTCCTTCACGACGGTTAGTACTCTGGTTGTTCTCATCGGAGTTTCCACTGAACCTGTTAAAGCTGTTCTCCTGTTCTTCCTGATTCCCGCTCTCGTCGTAGAATCTGTTTCCATTCTCTGTTTCCATCATAATTGTAAATTTTTAATAAATAGAAGCCATCACGGCTTCATCTGATTTAGATTTTTGTTAGTGACTTTATACGCCAAAATAATTGCCAGGCGCTATGGCTTTAAGTTCTCGTTTTATATTATCGTTAACATTAAGACTATCAATAAATTCGCTGATTGACTCCTTGGTTACCTGACTATTGGTACGCGTCAAGGCCTTAAGTGCCTCATACGGATGCGGATAACCCTCGCGGCGCAGAATGGTCTGAATGGCCTCGGCCACTACGCTCCAGCATCCGTCCAGGTCAGCGGCAATCTTCTGCTCGTTGATGAGCAGTTTGCCCAAACCCTTGAGTGAACTGGCTATTGCTATCATCTGATGTCCGAAAGGAACACCGATATTACGTATTACGGTTGAGTCTGTCAGGTCACGCTGCAAACGTGATACCGGCAATTTGCGTGCCAAGTGTTCCAGAATGGCGTTTGCCATACCCAGGTTACCCTCGGCATTCTCAAAATCTATGGGATTGACCTTGTGAGGCATGGCGCTTGAGCCCACCTCGCCGGCCTTGATCTGCTGCTTGAAGTACTCCATTGATATGTACTGCCAGAAATCACGGTTCATATCAATCTGGATGGTGTTCATGCGCTTCATGGCATCAAACAGCGCTGCCAGATTGTCATAGTTTGAAATCTGGGTTGTATATTCCTCACGCTTCAGGCCCAGTTTCTCACTCAGGAACCTGGCGCCGAATGCCTTCCAGTCAATATCGGGATAAGCAACGTGATGTGCGTTGAAATTACCTGTGGCACCACCGAACTTGGCTGACATGGGCACAGCCTTGAGTTGGGCAAGTTGCTCACGCAGACGGTATGCAAAAACCTCAATCTCCTTGCCAAGACGTGTGGGTGAAGCGGGCTGTCCGTGGGTGCGTGCCAACATGGGAACATCTTTCCAACGCTGGGCATACTCCTCAAGTTTGTCAATAAGAGACTGAATGGCAGGATAATATACGTTCTCAAGAGCCTCACGGATAGAAAGAGGCACTGATGTGTTGTTTATGTCCTGTGATGTGAGACCGAAGTGTATGAACTCCTTGTAGGGAACAAGTTCCGGTACCAGGTCAAACTTTTCTTTCAGGAAATACTCAACCGCCTTGACGTCGTGGTTGGTAACCTTTTCAATATCCTTTATGTGAGCGGCATCCTCTTCATTGAAATTCTGCCATATAAGGCGCAGGCCGTCCAATGAGGCACGCGATACACCTGCCAACTGCGGAAGCTGGAATTCACAGAGAGCCGTAAAGTATTCAATTTCAACTCTTACCCTGTAACGGATAAGTGCAAACTCTGAAAAATAAGATGCAAGTTCCTGTGTCTTGCCACGGTACCGCCCGTCAATTGGGGATACAGCTGTCAATTCGTCTAATTTCACTTTAAAAAATCAACTTTACCACGTTTTTTCAATATCACACACGTAACTGCTTCGCAGCATCGCTGCAAAATTAATAAGAAATTCATATTTTTGCGCATTATGAAATAACAAAAAAATAAAATATGGACACTATAAGCAAGAAATTGAGCGAAAGTAAAGGCGCCCGCTGGACAGCGATGATTATCGTTTCACTGACCATGATGTTCGGATATTTCTTTACTGATGTCATGGCACCTCTTGAAGAGATGCTCACCAGATCACAAGCCACCGGAGGTTTGGGGTGGAGCAGTGAAGAGTACGGATTCTTTTCAGGTGCTTACGGGTTTTTCAATGTTTTCCTGCTTTTACTGTTCTTTGGAGGCATTATTCTGGACAAATTCGGAATACGGATTACAGGAATACTCAGCACAGTCCTTATGTTTGCCGGAGCACTCATCAAATACTGGGCTGTAAAGAACAGTTTTGAGGGTACAATGACACTTCCGCTTGGAATAGGCACATACAGCATGCAGGTAATTTGGGCATGCGTAGGGTTCGCCACGTTTGGCGTAGGTTGTGAAATAGCCGGTATCACCGCCAGCAAAATCATAGTGAAATGGTTTACCGGACATGAACTGGCTCTGGCCATGGGTCTGCAGGTGGCTCTCTCCCGCGTAGGCACCGCTGCCGCACTGTCGGTTGCACTCCCGTTTGCGCAGCGTTTTGGAGGCATCTCCGCATCGGTAGGTCTTGGCGCCGTCATGCTCTGCATAGGCATGATCAGTTTTCTGGTTTACTGCGTAATGGACAAGAAAGAGGATGAATCTGTTGCCACTGTCCAGACTGAACCCGAAGAAGGATTCCACTTTTCAGACCTCAAGATACTGTTTACCAGCAAGGGATTCTGGCTCATCACGCTATTGTGCCTTATGTTCTATGCCGGAGTGTTCCCGTTCCTCAAGTTTGCAACCAAACTGATGATAACAAAATATGGTGTAAGCGACAGCCTGGCCGGCCTCATCCCTGCCATGCTGCCATTCGGAACAATCATTCTGACCCCGTTGTTCGGAGGCCTTTATGACAAACGCGGTAAAGGAGCCACGCTCATGATAATCGGCTCGATACTGCTCACGCTTGTACACATCATATTTGCCGTTCCGTTAAACAACTGGATGATAGCCATAGCCGATATGCTCATTCTTGGAATTTCATTCGGACTGGTTCCCGCCGCCATGTGGCCGTCTGTGCCCAAGATCATACCCATGAAACTGCTTGGCACGGCATACGCCATGATATTCTACATCCAGAACATAGGTCTTTCACTTGTACCTATTCTCATTGGTAAGATCAATCAGGCCAATACCGATGCCGCCGGCATCATAAACTACACCGAATCAATGTATTGCTTTACACTGTTCGGAATCATTGCGGTTCTTCTTTCATTCTGGCTCAAGGCTGTTGACAAAAAGGCCGGTTACGGGCTTGAAGAACCAAACATAAAAGAATAACCTGTACAAATGGGAAAAATGGAAATACGGAAAGAGCGTTTTGACAGCAGATTCGGAATGATAATGGCCATGGCAGGATCTGCCGTAGGCTTGGGTAATTTGTGGCGATTCCCGTTCCTTGCCGCCCAGAACGGCGGCGGAGCCTTTATTTTTGTTTACCTGGTATTGCTGCTTACAATTTGCCTGCCGGTACTTATGACCGAGATCACATTGGGACGCAAATGCCGTACCAACGTAACGCGCGTATATGACAACCTGGGTGCTCCGCGCTGGCGCTGGGCCGGATTCATAACGCTGCTTACCCCGATTGTTATTATGGCATTCTATACCGTTGTGGGAGGCTGGTCTGTCAAATATCTGATTCAGGCATGCACTTTCAGTTTTACCAGTCCCGGGGCAGACTATTCAGGCGCATTCGGCGGATTCATCAGTTCCACATGGGAGCCTCTGATATATACCGGAATATTTCTCTTTGTAACCGCAATTGCCAACTTTGGAGGCGTAAGAAACGGCATAGAACGTTTCTCCAAACCCATGATGACGATACTCTCCATAACCATCATCCTGGTTGCAATACGTTCCCTCACACTGCCCGGAGCATCACAAGGCACAAAGTATCTGCTCATTCCTGATTTCAGCAAAATTGACGGCAAGGTGCTGATCACAGCACTCGGACAGGCATTCATGTCTTTGAGCATAGGTATCGGCATACTGCTCACATACGGTTCATATGTCAAGACAAAAGAGGATATTGTAATGACATCGGTCTCAACCGGCCTTATTGATACGCTGTTTGCAATCATTGCCGGCCTTGCAATCATTCCCGCCGTCTATGCCATAGCCTATATGAACGGTACAGAGCCTGCAATAAACGCAGGTCCGGGTCTGGTATTCATAACTCTGCCCGGAGTATTCGCATCCATGCCGGGCGGCAGCATTATTGCCATTCTTTTCTTTCTCTCACTGCTTTTGGCCGCTGTTACATCGGCCATATCAATGCTTGAGGTTATTGTGGCCTATTTCATTGAGGAGTGGCATTTGACACGTCGCAAGGCGGTCTCAGTCAGTATGTTGATAATAATCCTGTTAGGCTGCATCTGTTCCCTGTCACAAGGCACGCTCTCCGGCATCACGCTGGCAGGCATGAACATATTTGATTTCTTTGATGTCATTTCATCCGATGTCCTGATAACCGTGGGCAGCCTTATCATGGTGCTCTTTGCGGGCTGGCGCGTCAGGAAAGCTGATTTTCTGGATGAGTTGAGTGGGCACGGCACCTCTCGCGTTCCAGCATGGGTGCTGCGCTACGTCTATTTCATGGTCCGCTGGATTGCCCCCGTAATCATCATCGTGATCATGCTCAGTAATCTACTGATGCAGTAAACTTAAGGAGGTGTAGTCTCTGGAACCATCGACGCCCATGTCGTGCGAACCGACGCACGAAGAGAGAGCAGAGTAAACTTGCTTACTCTGCCGAACAAGAAGGAGGAAAGGAACGGAGTTCCTAATGGGAGGGGTAGCGCTTTAGCGCGTAGTTCAAGAGATTATACCTCCTTAAGTTCTATTCTTTAGTAGCGGATTCCAGTTTCTTGCGGAGCGCAAACATGATGACACCTGCTATGACGCAAAGTGCGATAATGATAGCCCAGTTAGTCATCAAAGAAACCTTGTTCCAGAGAGCTGACGGAATGCGGCTCAAGTAGTTGCCGATAGCCGTTGAAGCAAACCATCCGCCCATCATCAGACCCTTGTATTTGGGAGGAGCAACCTTACTTACAAAACTGATACCCATGGGACTGAGCAGAAGTTCAGCCACAGTCAGCGTAAAGTAGGTCCCTATGAGCCAGTTGGGATCAAGAATATTCTGAGTCCGGTTACCCAGATCCATAGGCGATATCAGATTGGTTGATGCCACCGTGATAACTGCAAAACCCACACCGGCCAGAAGCATACCCAGACCTATCTTGACAGGAGCAGAAGGCTCCTTACCCTTCTTGCCAAGAGCGCCGAACACAGCGACTGACACCGGAGTCAGAGCAACCACAAAGAACGGATTGAACTGCTGGAAATCAGATGTAACCGCATTGAATGATGCAGGCATCTGGAGATAGAAAGCAATAGCACCCGCCCAAAGGACAAGAGTAGCAACAGTTGCAATGACACGCGCCTTACGGGTATCGCTCTGGAAAATGGCGAACAGGGTATATACCGATACTCCGATAAGGGCCAGAGACCAGATATTGAACCACATGCGGTTAATACCGGTAATACCGTTGAGTTGGGTATATTTATCAGCAAAGAATGTCAGGGCAGAACCGTTCTGATGGAAAGCCATCCAGAAGAATATTACAACAGCGAACACAAGCAAAAGAGCCACAATACGATCCTTTGTCTGTTTGGGCGTAAGATCCTGAACCTTGACATCCTGGGCTTTAGCCTGCTTGACATTGACATCGGCATACTTGAACCACGGGCGGCATACCAGATATACTATGTAAGAGAGCAGATGCGCTGCACAGGCTGCATAGAAGCACAAGCGGTAGCCGTTTGAAAGCGACTCCAGATATGCAACAGACTGTGCTCCGTACTCAATGGCGGCGCTGTCAATCGGCACAAAATGGAAACCTGCGCTCTCAATGAACGGATTGTAGAGAGCCTTAGCCATAGCGGGAGCAAACATCGCACCTATGTTGATGGCCATATAAAACAGGCTGAATGCCGAATCACGCTTATCAGAAAGTTTCGGGTCATCATAGAGATTGCCCACCAGCACCTGCAGATTACCCTTGAACAATCCTGTTCCTATCGCAATAAGTCCAAGGCTGACAAACATTGCCCATTTGTCGGCATCAATGCTGACCATCGGAACTGAAAGGACCAGATAGCCCAGAATCATTATTATTGAACCTATGGATACGCATTTTCCGTAACCTATCTTGTCGGCCACGATACCGCCAAGCAGAGGCATGAAATATACTCCTGCCAGGAAAACGGCATACACCTGCCCGGCCACATTCTCATCCCATCCGAACTTGGATTTCATATAAAGTGTAAAGATGGCTAACATTGTGTAGTAGCCGAAACGCTCGCCTGCGTTTGAAAAAGCCAATGCAAAAAGGCCTTTAGGCTGTCCCTTGAACATATTAAGATTTGATTAGTTATAAAAATATAGGTTTTATGAACCCCAAAATTAAAGAATTCTATAATAAGTTTTCCAACATTGTAAGTTTTTATGGGTTGTATCAGTATAAACATTACTTTTGTGGAGACAACCCATTTTCCAAACAATGAAAATCATGAATCATTTCAGAACAATAGTCCTTTGCAGCCTTGCAGCATCTTTATTTTCCGCATGCGGAAACAGTTCCAAATCAGGCGAATACGGTTATAAAGAACTGTATTCAAATGCCAGCGGAATAACATTTGATGATTTTGATATAGTAGAGTTGTCAGAGGATGTTCCGCTGGGCGCTGTCCGCAAGATAAAGATTGAGGACTCACTTATCTTTATCAGTACCGATGAGAGCATGTATTCATTCAATATGGACGGCTCTCTCAATGCCACATATGGCACGCAAGGCCGCGCCGCAAATGAATATCTTTATCTTGAGGCCTTTTATATTGACACAAATGCAAAGCAGGTCTGCATTATCGATGCCACGCAGGGAAAACTGCTTTACTACGACTATGACGGAACGTTTATCAGAAAACAGAAACTTGAATCAGTGAACAATAAACTGAACTTTCTGTATGACGTAAGGCTGCTCCCTGCCGGCCGTCTGTTTGCACATAACAGGATATACAATGACAACGGCCTGCTCTTTTCAATCATTGACCTGAATAACGGCAGCATAACTGATTTCAAGTCAGTGCCTTTCAAAACCGCCAATACCGCAGAGTACTGCGGGAATCATTTGTGCAACATGTATGACGGACGTCTTTACTATATACTCCCGTTTGATCCCAACATCTATGTATTTAACGGCACTGAGGGAACCGCCTGCCGTGAGATTCCCGGAGTGGAGAATATCCCCACTGAGAAGGATCTGAAAGAGATTACGGACTATAGTTTCTTTAAGACCTACAACATGTACAATGAAGGGGACTTTGTGGGATTCAGCGGACTGTATGAGACAGATTCACTTATTTTTCTCAATGAGTTGGAGGGGTTAAACTATTACATTATAGACAAGAACACCGGCGCACAGAAAAGATACAGTTACTCTTATGATGAAGATGAACTCAAGACCGTTCCCATAAAAGCCATAAGAGCAACATATAAGAATTGCCTGATAGGAGTTGCCGATCCCGCAACCATCACCATGATAAGTGAGGATTTTGAGGGGAACACTTCTGATCCCTTCCTGAACAAGGTGCACACTCTTGCCCGCAGGATTAAAGTTGACTCCAACCCCTGCCTCCTATTCTACAAAATCAAATCAATCTGAATTCGCTAGTCCCCTTCTACGCAGGTACAAGCGTATTGGGGCGAAGTGAGTATGCGAACGAGAGCGGCCGGGTAGGCCGCCAAGCGACCAAAGGGAGCGCGTTTACGAAGTAAACTAAAAGAAGGAAATAATGGAGTCATAGACTCTATGGCTCCATTGGGGCGAAGTGAGTATGCGAACGAGAGCGGCCGGGTAGGCCGCCAAGCGACCAAAGGGAGCGCTTTCGCGTAGCGAAATAAAAAAAGGACGAGGGGGCTCTGCCCCCTGGTTCGAATCCGTCAGCGTCCGCAAAAAAATGAGGTCCTCATTGAAGCTCTGAGAAATCGAGCTCTTGAGCGAGATCGGCCGGAGGCCGCCCGTTCGCGTTAGCGAACTAAAAAAAGGTGGGCGCCACGCCCACGAAAAAGAGGAGCCTCATTTGAGACTCCTCTTTTTCGTGGGCGTTGACGGATTCGAACCGCCGACCCTCTGCTTGTAAGGCAGATGCTCTGAACCAGCTGAGCTAAACGCCCGTGCTCTTTGTAAAAGCGGTGCAAAGATAAGCACTTTTACGTACAGGCAAAAACTTTGAGGCATTTTTTTGAGAATAATCTTCTCTTTTCTTGCATATTTTTGATAATTGCCCTGTTTTTGCGCTCAAATATGGCTGTTTTGTGGTAACTTCGCGGCACAAAAATCAAAACAAGAAAATGGAAACAGTTCTCAGCGGCATACGCCCCACAGGAAACCTTCACCTTGGTAACTACTATGGTGCAGTGACAAGTTTTGTGAAACTTCAGGATTTGTACAGATGCTTTTTCTTTATTGCAGACTGGCACTCCCTGACCACTCACCCCACCCCTGAGAACATCCAGAACAGCGTCCGTACCATACTGGCCGAGTATCTGGCCTGCGGTCTGGACCCTGAAAAGGCTACCATTTACGTTCAGAGTGACGTTCCTGAGGTAGTTGAACTCTACCTCTATCTCAACATGAACGCTTATCTTGGTGAGTTGGAGCGCGTAACCTCATTCAAGGAAAAGGCCCGCAAACAGCCCGATAACGTAAACGCCGGCCTGCTCACCTACCCCACACTCATGGCATCGGACATCATTATCCACAAGGCCAACAAAGTGCCTGTAGGCAAGGACCAAGAGCAGAACATGGAGATGGCACGCAAGTTTGCACGCCGTTTCAACCAGATGTACAAGGTGGAATACTTCCCTGAACCCGCATCATTCTCACTGGCCAAGGAGGGTGGAATCAAGATTCCCGGACTGGACGGTTCAGGCAAGATGGGCAAGAGTGAGGGTAACTGCATCTATCTGTGTGACGAACCCTCAGTAATCCGCAAGAAGGTGATGAAAGCCGTTACCGATGCAGGTCCACAGGCCATGAACAGCGAGAAACCTGAGGTTATCCAGAACCTGTTCACCCTGCTTGAGGTTGTATCATCAAAGGATACCTACAATTATTTCAACGATAAGTGGAATGATTGCACACTGCGCTACGGTGACCTCAAGAAACAACTGGCTGAGGATATCGTGGCTGCTACTGATCCTATACGCGAGCGCATCAAGGAGTACTCAGGCAACACTGAACTGCTGGACAAGATTGCACGTGCCGGCGCTGAGAAGGCTCGCGAATCTGCATCCAAGACTCTCCGTGAAGTCCGTCAGATCATCGGCTTCAAAGTCTATTAATCAAACCATTTGGTGATTTCCTGATCGGATTTGAGGATGTAGGTGGGTTTAGCGTCGGGAGTACGTGAAGGCATCTGGCATGATTTGAGTGAGCGCAGCAGTTCCTGCATCTCGGTTTCAGAGAGATGACGTCCCGCGGGAATAGCCGCCTTGCGTGCCATAGCAAGCGCCATTGATTCAAGTTGCCGATCCTCCTCCTGAGTAGGATTGATGCGTAGGTCTGCAATCATATCGGTAATCAGCCGCTCATAATCCTGCCCTTCCATTCCTGACGGAATGCCCTGTACGGCAATCGCTCCGCGCCCCATATCAGATATGTCAAAACCAAGTGCAGCAAACCGGGGTTTCAGTTCAGCAAATGCAGCAACATCAACCTGTGAAAGTTGGAACATCTCAGGAAACAGCAATCCTTGCGATGCGGTGCCATGAGCCTTGGCCCCGGCAAGGAAACGCTCATACAGCACACGAACATGGGCACGATGCTGGTCAACAATCATCAGTCCCTGCTCTGATGCAACCAGAATATATCTGTCTGCATATTGGAACGGATGCAAGGGCTGTTCCTCAGGCTGTATAAGTTGCTCTGAGGCCGGCTGATACGGAATGCCGCCCTCACTTATCTTATGATCAATCACATCATCATAAAGTTTGCTCCAATAATCAGCGTTGCCGCGACTCGGACGCGGCTCGGTACGGGTTCCTGAAAACGGATTGAATGATGTATTTATGTCAACCTTGGGCGGTACGGCCGGACGTGATGCGTCATAAATAGGAATATCAGGCATATCAGCCGTATTGAAATCAATGGTGGGCATCTCCTCAAACTTGCCCACGGTCTCCTTGACGGCAGCCATAAGGATTTTCCATATAACCTGCTCATCCTGGAACTTTATTTCAGTCTTGGTTGGATGGATATTTACATCAATAGTATCGGCAGGGACTGTCAGGAACAGGAAATATGACGGCTGTTCGCCATCAGGAACAAGCCCCTCATAAGCGCTGAGCACTGCCTTATGGAAATAGGGGTGACGCATGAACCTGCCGTTCACAAAAAAGAACTGCTTGGCTCCCTTGCCCTTCACATTGTCCAGATTGGAACAGAATCCGCTCACGTTCACAACCGATGTCTCAACCTCAACAGGCAGAAGCGCCTGATTTATCTTACGCCCGAACAGATTTACAATGCGCTGTTTTATGGCCGATGCCGGAAGCGACAGTATCTGTTCGCCCTGATGGGTCAACTCCAGTTCCACCTCAGGATGAGCCAGAGCCACACGCTCCACCTCAGTCAGTATATGCCCGAACTCCGTCTGATTGCTCTTGAGGAACTTGCGGCGCGCAGGCACATTGTAAAAAAGGTTACGTACCGTAAAACTACAGCCCACTGGACACACACAGGGTTCCTCCTGCTCTATTTCTGATGCTTTTATCAGCACCATAGTGCCGGTATCGCTATCGGCAGTACGTGTACGCAGTTCAACCTGGGCTACAGCGGCTATTGACGGCAGAGCCTCGCCACGGAATCCGAATGTGGTGAGTGAATAAAGGTCATCTGATTCCCGTATCTTGGAGGTGGCATGACGCTCAAATGCAAGACGTGCATCATCGGCAATCATACCGCAACCGTTGTCAATCACCTGGATTGACGTACGGCCTGCATCGGTAATAATGATTTTTATGCTATCAGCACCTGCATCAACAGCATTCTCAACCAGTTCCTTTACAACCGATGCGGGGCGGTTGACCACCTCGCCTGCAGCAATCTGGCTGGCTACCTGCTGTGACAAAACCCTGACCTTTCCCTCCATATAGCCGGATTAAAACAATTTACCGTTCAGAATTGAAAACATCAGCACTGACAAAAGCACAATAAGTACTATGGCGACCGGGAAACTGAGTCGCGGGCCGCCGTTCTCCTTGCGACGCTTCAGATGGGTGGTTCCCTCAAGGAACTTGCCACGGATTCTTTCAGGATTGAACTCCTCCTCCGGCAGCATACCCAGTTCACGCTTGGCATTCTGCTCTATCTTGGCCAGTTTCTCCTTGCGCTCATCATAATAGATGTACTTATGCTCAAAGCGACGCGGCTCCCTTACGGTGAACATTCCCATAACTATTTCTTTTTATTCTTGTTCCTATTCAGTGTAGGCATCGGAACATCCTTGACTGATGAACTCTTTTTCAGTTTTTCCTCAACACTCTTTCCGCGCCAATAGAATACATCCTCAGCATCCAACGGCCTTATCCTGTCAAACCAGTTGAAGTTTGAGAGGAACTGTTTCTTGGGGTCAATCTGGTTCATTGGGTACAGGATACCGTTTGACTGTCCCGTAATGACCATCCTGTGAACTGCTTTCATCAGGAAATATATGGTAAGTTCCGATGCCTCGGTAGTATTCATTCCAATCATAGTGGAATCCTCATCCTCAGGAAAGAATACCGCCATGACATTGCCGTTCACTATAGCGTGATCAATCTCACCGTTCTTGAAATAGGCTCTCATCTCACGCCCGGCAATCTGATTGAAATAGGCGGTATCCAACCTCTCCACAAAAAGGGCCTGGCCAATCACATGCACCCAGTCAATAGTACTGTCATTAAGATAGATAATGATCTTTTCGCCCAATATCTGCTGGCCTTCACTCCATATTATGGGATCATCAAAGAGAGTCAGTGTTGAGTCCTTGGTGCTGAACTGGATTGAATCAGCCACCATCTGCAGGTCAGGCCTGTAGGCACGGACCTTGTGGAATCCGCGGACATGACGCTCAATGACCGTATCGCCCGCCTCATTGTAGAATGTCTTTAAACGGAATGTGTCAGCGTGCATGAACAGGCTGTCACCCGATGAATATTCAATCATAAGGGCCTTGCCTGTAACAACGGCAGAATCAATGTTCTGGTCATAAAAGACATACTCGCCATGCACATCAAGTTTGTCTTTATAGTTGTTTATGACAACGTTGCCGAATCCGTTCATACGGCCCTCACTCTTATCATACAATATACTGTCACCGGTCATGACACTCTCTCCACCGTTCTGGTTTATCACTGAACGGTCCAGAAGCACGGCATTGTGAGTATCGGTATTGAAAATACCGCGGCTGGAATTTATGACATTGTCATCACTGACTATCTCTGTGGGACAGGTGATATAGGCAATATGGAGATCCGTATTGTAAACCAGCGTATCAGTGGTCATTATATAGTCAGGGCTTTCAAGCGATACTCCGTCAATGAATGTTGCCAGATTTATTGATGTAAGGAACTGGCCGTACTCGGATATAAGGGTACTCTCCTCATCAAGCAGGGTACCGCCATCAAAGAACCACCCCAGACCAAGATTGCGGTCATAGTTCAGGCTGTCTGTCAGCAGTATCATGGTGCGGTTCTCAAGCCTCACGTTATCACGCACTCTGAGCAACCTGGTATTTCCGTCATAATACAGCGAATCACCGTACATGAACAGAGTATCGCCCTGCTCGGCCTTGACATTATGATATGCACGGAACGAGTTGGCCTCCTGAAAGAACACCGCGCTGTCACAATACATATACATGCTGTCATGACGGAAAATGACGTTTCCAATCAGTATCTGGGCATCGGGATGCAGATACTGGTCAAAGTTGATGACATCTGAATTAAGCAGATAAACATAATCAGGTTCCCCATTGACCGTATCCCTAACAGCATACGTTGAGTCCTGCTGGGCCCACAACGCCATGCTGAACAGCATCAGTAATGTTGACAGAACTATTTTAACTGCTCTCATAGAACTGACGGGAATTACTTTACATTCCAACCGGGATATTTGAATTCGCAGTCATTCCACCCATCACTGATTTTCACATAGGTGGTGCGCTGCTTTTCACGAATCCATTTATCGAGAGCCTCCTGACAACGGGCATTATAGACTATGTCATACAGCAGTTCATAGTCATCGGCCATAGTGGCTCTGTGGGCATTGGTCTTGCTTTTGAGTTTCACAATAGCGCAGATTGTTTTGCCGTTTGACAGATGCATGGTGAACGGGTCCGATATCTCACCCACGTGCATCCGGTCTATTACACGTGCCACATCCTGCGGCAATTGCTGCAACTCGAATTTGGACACGCCCGGAACGCCAGGATTCGGGGTATAGGTCATAAGTCCGTTATTGTTTCTGGTATCCTTGTCATGAGAATATCCGGCTACGCAGAACTCAAACGTATGATTGCCGGTTCTGATATCATTGGCTATGGTATCAAGGCGAGCCAGACATTTCTCAATGCTCTCTTGCGGAATACGGGGCTTGCGCAATATATGACGTACCCTGACACGGTCACCCAGCCTTTCAACAAACTGGATGATATGGAAACCGTATTCAGTCTCGACAATCTTTGATATCTTGTTGGGCTCAGTCATGTTGAACGCTACTGCCGAGAACTCCGGCACCATCTCTCCACGACCGAAAAAGCCGCAATCGCCGCCGTTTCTGGCAGAACCCGGGTCATCAGAATACAGGCGTGCAAGAGTTGAGAATGATATCTCACCGTTCTGCACTCTCTCAGTATATTCACGCAGTTCCTTTTTGACAGCATCAATCTCATCCTGGGGTATTACAGGTTCTTGAGTGATAATCTGAACCTCAACCTGATTATCCACATATGGAATGTCATCGGGTGACATATCCTTAAGATATCGGCGTACATCGGCCGGTGTAACCTTGACTTTTGAAATCAGATTACTCCTGACCTTTGTTATGACATATTCCTGTCTGCGGCTCTCATACAGGCGGTTCCTGATCTGATCTATCGTCATGCCGTAATACTCCTCAAGTTTCTCCTCTGAGCCCACCTGTGCAACCAGTTCCTTGTAGTACAACTCGGCATTCTGGCTGATATCGGCATCGGTTGCCGTAATACTGTCAAGTTCAGCCTGATTCAGGAACAGTTTGTTAATGGCCAACTGCTCAGGAATGACGCAATAGGGATCACCGTCCCATTGTGTTCCCTTCATCTGTCCGTCAGAACGTGCCTCTTCAACCTCAGATTTATATATAGCCTCGTCACCTACTACCCAGACTATCTCATCTATGACGTTATTCTGACCCGATACAGCGGAGTATGGCAAAACGGTTACGATAAGCAATACCGCCAATAAAATGGTTCTCTTCATTTTTTATCCTTATAGTGGAATATGATTCTGTTTCTTTCAATTGCGGCCTGATAAAGGTCCTCCTTGATTTTTCTCATATATGAAACCTCGTTGCTGTTAATCAGCAGGCCGCGTATTCTTGCCCTGGCATGTTCCAAGGGTTCAATATCTCCTTTGGCTGCATATTCGCTCACATTCAGAAGGTAAATATAGTCTTCATCCTTGAACTCAAAACTGCGGCCATTCAGGAGCAGAGTCTCCAGAGAGTTCTCCATAGGAGGCAGTTGCGCCTCTATCTCAGCCACAGTATGCCAGTTCTCATAAAAGAACTCGCAACGGGCTGCATTGCGGATACTGTATTTCTCAATCTCTTCAAAAGACTCGTCATCAGTCTTGGTATAAAGGTTCCTTATGCTTGACAGGTCATGCGCCTTGTTCGATATCTTAAGATAAAGACCTTTTATCAGTGACTCGTCAAGTGCGAACAACCCGCTGTTCTCGTTATAGAAAGACTCTATTTCATCATCGGTAATCTCTGATGAGAAAGTCTGTTCAATCAGTCTGCGCTGATATTCATGTTCAAACAGAGAGCGGCGGTAATTCTCCACAAGCCTGTCAATATCCTTGGTATCAGGAATGTTCCTTATTGCGTTCTGATAGAACAACTGATCCTGGACCCAGTTCTTTATATATCTTTCAGCAAAAACCGCACTGTCAGCATCAGAATAACCCAAGGGCAGGACCTGATTCAGGTCCTCAGCATAAAGCACATCGCCGTTTATCTCAACCAACGGAGTCTTGCCGTAATCATATTGGGTAACATTATTCCGCCATTTACACGAAACAAGGAACAGTGACAACAGAACTGCCTGTATCACCATTCCCTTGTATATTGAAACGGATCTGTTACTCATCATCATTCAAGGCTCATCTTTTTCAGAACCTTTTTATTTATCTTGTATTTGTATTTCTTTCTGAGATTCTTGACCCACTGTTCCTCAAGGCTCTTCTGATAATCCTCAACCACCTGGGTAATCACGTCACGCACGCTTTCAGGAGCATCAATGACATTTCCTATCACATTGACATACGGAAATCCCTTGAGCGGTTCGAACTCACCCTCGCCAAAAACAAGTTTGTCAACATACGGATTCTGCCCCTTCTTGAAAATGCCGGTTTCAGATGATCCGCGCATGGCACGTACCTGTGACTTTTTCTTGTTGAAAGTCACGATTGTATCAGCCCACTGACTTACAGGAAGCCCCTCAACAGCCGATTCTATTGAGTGGAACACATCCTCGTCAAGACAGAAAAAGACCATTCCCCTGAAAACAGGCTCTTCAAAACGGTATTTCTTGCGGTTTTTCTCAAAATAGGAGTTTATGCCCTCGGTATCCTTTGATGCCTTTTCCCATACCATGCGGTTGCTTATCTCAAAAAGCAGCAGTCCGTCATGATACTCCTGTGAAATAAAACCGAATTCCGGTTCAATCTCCTCAAGGACCTTATCCATATAGACAACGGCCGAGTCTTCGGGCATATCCCATGAGAACTTTTCAGAATAGTACCTGGCCTTGCGTCTGTAAGCCTCATCCATGATTTTCTTTTCACCGCGCATCCATTCATAAATCTGATGACGGTTATCCTCATATGAACCAAGATCCCTGTGGGCGGCAGACATAATGATCATAAACGCATCATCAAACATGAAAGGTTCGGAATATTTTCCGGGAGCAAGAGTAAACAGGACATCGGCTATCTCATCAGGGAGTTGGTCACGTGACATCCATCCGCAGGCTCCTCCATCTTCGGCAAACCTGTCATTGGAATGCTTTTTTGCCAGTTTGGTAAAATCCTGTCCCGCTTCAAGGCACTTGTAAAGAGAATCTATGCGTGATATGCACGATTCAATTTCTGCCGGATCCTCTGACTCGGGAATTGCCGATATCATCAGCATATAACTGAAACCGTCAGGACCAACTTCATTGACAGACTCCTCATAAGTCATGCGGGCGCACTCTTCAAGATACAGAGTATCAACCATATAGTCTTCAGCCTGCATGTCCCTGTACTCTTTAAACTCTTTGAGGAAAGACTCACTTTTGTCAAGACCTTCATCAATGGCAGCCTGGACTTTCAACTTGAAGTTAAGGTACAGATCGGCATACTCCATGATCTCCTTACCTGTCTCAGTTTCGGCTACCCTGTTCTTTTTATAAAAATATTCAAGTTCAGACTTATGAATATCGTTCCCGTTCACACTGATGACCACAGGATCATCATTGTCGGCCAAGACAGGCAGACATAAGAGTGCGGAAACCACATAACTGAAAAAACGTTTCATATGGTTTGTTATTCGTGACGACTGTAGTTTGGTGCCTCACTGGTGATGGCCACATCATGCGGATGGCTCTCATTCATACCCGCATTGGTAATGCGTACGAACTTGGCGTCATGCAGTTTTTCAATGTTAGCCGCACCGCAGTAGCCCATTCCTGAACGCAGGCCGCCTGCCAACTGATAGACAACCTCATAAAGGGTTCCCTTGTAAGGAACACGTGCAGCAATGCCCTCAGGTACCAGTTTCTTGACATCCTTTTCACCGGCCTGGAAATAACGGTCCTTTGAGCCGTTCTCCATAGCCTCAAGTGAGCCCATACCACGATATGATTTGAACTTACGTCCGTTGAATATGATGGTCTCACCGGGAGACTCCTCTGTGCCGGCTACAAGAGAACCGAACATCACGCAGTCACCGCCTGCGGCAAGAGCCTTGACAACGTCACCTGAATAGCGCAGACCGCCGTCGGCAATGACGGGAACACCTGATCCCTTGATTGCACTGGCAACATCATAGATGGCTGAAATCTGCGGCACACCAATACCTGCAATGATACGTGTGGTGCATATTGAACCAGGACCTATACCTACCTTGACGGCATCGGCACCGGCATCAACCAGCATCTTGGCGGCACCGGCAGTCGCAATATTGCCAACTACAATGTCAACGCCCTTGAAACTGGCCTTAGCCTCTTTGAGTTTCTCAACCACAGAGCGTGAATGACCGTGAGCGGTATCAATTACAATGGCATCGACACCAGCCTCAACCAAAGCCTCGATACGCTCCATTGAATCTGCTGTAACACCAACACCGCCGGCAACACGCAGACGCCCCTTGCTGTCCTTGCAGGCCATGGGTTTATCCTTGGCCTTGGTAATATCCTTGTAGGTGATAAGACCTATCAGTTTGCCGTTGTTGTCAACAACCGGCAGTTTCTCAATCTTGTTCTCCTGCAGAATCTGTGATGCTGCCTCCATATCAACCTGCTGATATGTGGTAACCAGATTCTCCTTGGTCATAACTTCCTCAATCTTGACGTCATAGTTGCGCTGGAACCTGAGGTCACGGTTCGTTACGATACCGCACAGTTTGCCGTCGGTCTCAACCACAGGTATTCCGCCGATATGGTACTCTGCCATAAGGGCAAGAGCGTCACGGATAGTATTCTCACGATGAATTGTGATAGGATCATAAATCATACCGTTCTCGGCACGTTTTACTATTGCCACCTGACGGGCCTGCTCCTGGATTGACATATTCTTGTGGATTACACCGATACCGCCTTCACGGGCAATGGCAATAGCCATACTTGATTCGGTTACGGTATCCATTGCAGCCGTCACGAACGGCAGATTCAGTGAAATGTTACGAGAGAAACGCGATGCAAGCGAAACCTCACGCGGAAGTACCTCGGAATATGCAGGCATCAGCAGCACATCATCAAATGTGAGTCCTTCCATAACTACCCTATCTTTCAAAAATGACATCTTGATATGTTTTTATTGTTGTTTCAAAAATCAGTTACCCATCTCTGATATGAACTTGATACGCACCAGACGTATCTCCTCTTCACTGTAGTCATCACCCAGTTCGTCAATGGCGTCATCAATGGAATCGCTCTCAGACTCCCTGAAATACTCATATATATCCTCTGAACGGTCCTCGTCCATCACACTGTCAATGAAATAGTCTATATCCAGTTTGGTGCCGGAGTTGACTATGGCCTCAATTTCAGTAAGCAACTCATCAAAGTCTATGCCTTTGCTTATTGCTATGTCATCAAGAGCCACCTTCATGTCAATGCTCTGTATGATGCTCACCTTGAGTTTGGATTTGTTGGCTACAGTACGTACGCGCAGATCCTCAGGGCGCTCAATCTCATTCTCCTCAACATGACGCTTGATCAGGTCTATGAAATCCTGGCCGTAACGTTTGGCCTTGCCTGCACCCACGCCCGGTATATTCTGCAGTTCATCAATCGTTACCGGATAGGTTGTGGCCATAGCCTCAAGTGAAGGATCCTGGAATATGACGTAAGGAGGCAACTGCAGGTGCTTGGAGAGTTTCTTGCGCAGGTCCTTGAGCATTGAATAGAGTTCAGGATCAACTGCAAATGAACCGCCTCCGCGCATCGGGCCTTCTGACTCGTCATCATCAAACTCCTTGTCCTCAACAATCATGAATGACTTGGGGTTCTTCATAAAGTCACGGCCCTCATCGGTTATCTTGAGCAGTCCGTAGTTCTCTACATCCTTCTTGATGTATCCTGCTATCAGAGCCTGGCGTATCACTGCGTTCCAGGTCTTTTCCTCCTCATCAGAGCCTGAACCGAACACCTCAAGGTCATCATGCATGTGGTCTGTGATCTCTGAGGTCTCCTTGCCAAGAAGCATGTCAATGATATAATCTGCCTTGAAGTTCTCCTTGACTGCCTGTATGCACTCCAGTACGGTCTCCAACAACTGCTGTGCCTCAACCCTCTTTTTGGGATTCAGACAGTTGTCACAGTTGCCGCAGTTATCCACCTCATAGTTCTCACCAAAGTAGTGCAGCAACAGTTTGCGGCGGCATACCGATGACTCGCAGTATGCAGTGGTCTCAGCCAGCAACTGACGCCCTATATCCTGCTCGGCAAGAGGTTTGCCCTCAAGGAACTTTTCAAGTTTCTGTACATCCTTGCTGTTGTAGAAGGCTATGCACTGACCCTCACCACCGTCACGTCCGGCACGTCCGGTCTCCTGATAGTAGCCCTCAAGACTCTTGGGAATATCGTAATGGATTACATAGCGTACATCGGGTTTGTCAATACCCATACCGAACGCAATGGTAGCCACAATCACGTCAATCTTCTCCATTATGAAGGCGTCCTGAGTCTTGGAGCGTGCGGCAGCCTCCATTCCGGCGTGATAAGCCATGGCCGATATGTCATTGGCCTGCAGTATCTCGGCCAGTTCCTCAACCTTTTTGCGGGAGAGGCAGTAAATAATACCTGACTTGCCGGGATTGGCCTTGATGAACTTTATTATATCCTTGTCAACATTCTTGGTCTTGGGCCTTACCTCATAGTACAGGTTCGGACGGTTGAATGATGACTTGAAATCCTTGGCATCCTGTATGCCCAGGTTCTTCTTGATGTCGTCACGCACCTTGTTGGTGGCAGTGGCAGTCAGGGCAATGATAGGAGCCAGTCCTATCTCCTTGACTATATCGCGTATCTTGCGGTACTCCGGGCGGAAATCATGTCCCCACTCCGATATGCAGTGCGCCTCATCAATGGCGTAGAATGATATTTTGATCTTTTTGAGAAAATCCACATTCTCCTCTTTGGTAAGTGACTCGGGAGCCACATACAGAAGTTTGGTCTTGCCTTCAAGTATATCTGCCTTGACAAGGTCTATTGAGGTCTTGCTGAGAGAGGAATTGATAAAATGGGCTATTCCGTCCTCCTCACCCAGGTTGCGCATGGCATCAACCTGATTCTTCATGAGAGCGATGAGAGGCGATATGACAATGGCGGTTCCGTCCATCACAAGAGCGGGAAGTTGATAGCATAACGATTTGCCGCCACCTGTAGGCATAAGAACGAATGTATCGTTTCCTCCCAACAGATTACGTATAATAGCCTCCTGGTCTCCTTTGAAAGTGTCAAAACCAAAATGGACTTTCAGGATTTCCTGCAGATTAACATCTTTTGCCATACCAATAATTATAAAGCATCCGTTCTATCTCAAGAGATAGAAAAACAAAGTTAAGTACAAGAATATTATTCTTGCAAACTTTTTGCCAAAAAAAACTGCAAAAAAATATAATAAAACGCGCTTGACGCGGGCAGGACTACCGCAGGCTTTCAGGAGTTCTCAAACACGGCTCCGTCGGCCTTATCCAACTGCTGCTTTGCGTAATCCAGGGTCACTGTGTAACTCTTTTTTCCCGATGAAGGAATCTCATACATTGCGTCTATCATTATGGTCTCCACGATTGACCTGAGTCCACGCGCACCCAGTTTGAACTCTATGGCCTTGTCAACAATGAAATCAAGGACCTCAGGCTGGAACTTGAGCTCCACTCCGTCCAACTTGAATATTTTGGTATATTGTTTTACAATTGAGTTCTTGGGTTCTGTCAGGATATTGCGCAATGCAGTACGGTCAAGCGGCTGCAGGCTGGTAACCACCGGCAGACGTCCTATAATTTCAGGAATGAGTCCGAAAGACTTGAGATCCTGCGGCGCAACGTATTTCATAAGGTTGTTCAGATCAACCTTGCTGCGCTGTTCAACTGACTCAAAACCGACCACCTGTGTATTCAGACGGTTTGCAATCTTACGCTCAATACCGTCAAATGCGCCTCCGCAGATAAACAGTATGTTCTTGGTGTCAACCTGAATGAATTTCTGTTCTGGATGCTTGCGGCCACCCTGAGGCGGTACATTGACAACAGAACCTTCAAGGAGTTTCAGCAGGCCCTGCTGAACACCCTCACCGCTTACGTCACGTGTTATTGAGGGATTGTCGCTCTTTCGGGCTATCTTGTCAATCTCATCAATGAACACTATTCCGCGTTCTGCGGCATCAACATCATAATCAGCCACCTGCAACAGACGTGACAGGATACTCTCAACATCCTCACCCACATATCCGGCCTCAGTGAGCACCGTAGCGTCAACAATGGTGAAAGGCACCTTGAGCAGACGTGCTATGGTCTTGGCCAGAAGTGTCTTGCCCGTTCCGGTAGCACCTACCAGGATTATGTTGCTCTTTTCAATGTCAACATCATCATTACCCGGCTGGGTTATGCGTTTGTAATGGTTATAGACAGCAACAGAAAGATAGCGCTTGGCTGCATCCTGACCAATCACATAGTCATCAAGAAATTTCTTGATCTCTTTGGGCTTGGGTACGGAATCCATGGTGAAAGAAGGTTTGGGACCGCCCTCCTTTGAGTCACGGACAATCTCAGCCGCACGTTCCACGCACTCATTGCAGATACAGCCGTCAATTCCGGTTATAAGAAACTCAACCTCCTTGTCTGACCGTCCGCAGAAACTGCAACTTCTGCCTTTCTTAACTCCTGCCATCAGAACCTTTATTTACGTTTTTCCAGAACCTGGTCAATCATTCCGTACTCCTTGGCCTCCTGTGCCGTCATCCAGTAGTCACGGTCACTGTCTGCCCAAACCTTATCAAACGGAGTATGTGAATGCTCTGAAATGATGGTGTAAAGTTCTTTCTTTAATTTCTGAATCTCACGGGCCGTTATTTCAATGTCACTTGCCTGACCCTGAACACCGCCTAAAGGCTGATGTATCATAACCCGGCTGTGAGGCAATGCAGAACGCTTTCCCTCCTGGCCTGATACCAGAAGTACGGCAGCCATACTGGCAGCCATACCGGTGCAGATGGTGGCAACCGGGCTTGAAATGAACTGCATGGTATCATAAATTCCCAGACCGGCGGTTACGCTTCCGCCGGGGGAATTCAGATATATCGATATCTCCTTGGATGAATCCACAGAATCCAGGTAAAGCAACTGTGCCTGAATGGTGTTGGCGGTATAGTCATTGATTTCCGTTCCCAGAAATATGATGCGGTCCATCATCAGGCGGGAGAACACATCCATCTGGGTCACATTCAACTGACGCTCCTCCAGAATATAGGGGTTCAAATACTGTGATTCTGCCTTTAAGACATCATCAAGAACCTGGCTGTTCATGCCCAGGTGCCCGGTAGCGAATTTGCGGAAATCGTCCATTCTGATATGTTTATATTGTTCTTACTTCTTAGCGGCTTTCTTTGCCTTGGGCTCAGCGGGAGTTGCAGGCTCAAAGAGTTTGTTGAACTCATCAACGGTAACCTTCTTGTTCTTGAGTTTGACCTCACCCTTGAGAGCGGCGGTCAGTTTGGTCTCAATGGCACGGTTTACCAGGCCGTCAACGGTCTCACGTTTCTTGAGCATCTCCTTTGAGTAGTTGTCAAGCAACTCGTCAGGAATGTTCATCATTCCGTACTGTGCGAACTGGGCGCGGGTTGCCTCACGTGCCATAGCCTTGATGTCATCATCCTCAACCTTGATGCTGTATTTCTCAACCAACTTCTCCTGAATCAGGTGCCATGTGAGTTCCTCAAGGCTGCGCTGGAATGTAGCCTCATCCTGCTCTGCATCGGGCTTGTTGGCCTTCATGATACGCTTGAGCAGATCCTCGGCATACTCCAGTTTACCGACCTTCTCCATAAGATAGGCACGTACATCAAGCAGGAACTTGTAGTCGCTGTCAGGAACAAAACTCTTGGCGATTGACTCCTCAACCTTGGCGCGGAAACCGGCCTCATCCTTGACTGCATCCTTGCCGAATACATGGTCAAAGAGTTCCTGATTGAGTTCACTTTCAACAAAACGTGTAATATCCTGAACTGTGAGTGAAAAATCAGCGTCAATGCCTTCAACCTCTTCTTTCTTCCTGTTAAGGAGTGAAGATATCTCTATGGCGTTGCCCTCATAAGCCTTGGCGGGGTTGAATACTATAGCGGCACCCTTCTTGGCCTTGGCAAAGAGTTTCTTCTGAGCCTCATCCTTGATATACTGAGGCATAAGTGTTGCACCCTCTACAACGATACCGTCCTCCTTGGCTGAACCGTCTGCGCCCAGTTCCACCAACTGGCCCTTGATTACATCATTCTCCTTGTAACTGTCAACCTGCTCATATTTGCCGCCCTGCTGAGCGTAAGCCTTGACCTGGTTGTTTACCATCTCCTCTGAAACCTTGATCTCATAGTAGGTGATAGCGTCATCCTTACCTATCTCAGCATTGAACTGCGGTGCAAGTGCAATATCAAAGTAGAATGTCAGATTGTCATCATCAAGGCTCAACCCTGCCTCCTTCTCATCATTTGGCAGAGGCTCACCAAGCATATCAATCTTGTTGTCCTTAATGTAACCGTAGATTTTCTCCTGAAGGATCTTGTTAATCTCATCGGCCTTTACCTGCTTGCCGTACATTTTCTGCACGAGTCCCATGGGAACCATTCCCGGACGGAAACCCGGCATCTGGATTTTCTTTTTGGCATCTTTAAGTGCCTTGTCAACATTCTCCTGATAATCAGCCTTTTCCATGCTGATGGTAAGCAGACCCTGTGCCTTGCTTACATTCTCAAACTTTACGTTCATTCTCTGTTATAATTGTCTGTTACTTTATTCCTTAATACCGGCGAATCATCAAAATCTTTCAACCACCTTATTTTAGACCGCGAAATTACTGCAATAATAGCAAACTGAAAAATAATTCAATTTTTTTTGCATTATCAGTGACACTCATTTGATATTTATCCCGACGCATAACGGACTGCTCCCAATTACTTTGCAATGTTTTCCGGTTTTACTATCTTTGCACTTACTATGGAAGAAATCATTCAGGAAACAGCATCTGACCACAAGATGGTTCTCAGGACTGAGAATCTTGTAAAACGCTACGGCAAGCGCACCGTGGTAAACCAGGTCTCTTTTGATGTGAAACAGGGTGAGATAGTAGGTCTGCTCGGTCCAAACGGAGCCGGCAAGACCACTTCATTCTATATGACCACCGGCCTTATCACACCTAATGAAGGCCACATCTACCTTGACGAGCAGGATATTACTGATTACCCCGTATACAAGCGGGCCCGTGCCGGCGTAGGCTACCTGGCTCAGGAGGCCAGCGTTTTCCGCAAGATGAGTGTTGAGGACAATATCGCTTCGGTGCTTGAACTTACCGGAAAGCCGCTTGACTACCAGCGTGACAAACTGGAGAGCCTTATAGCAGAGTTCAGGTTGCAGAAAGTGCGCAAGAACCTGGGTGACCGACTGTCAGGCGGTGAACGCCGCCGTACCGAGATAGCCCGATGCCTGGCCATCGAGCCCAAATTCATAATGCTTGACGAGCCTTTTGCCGGCGTTGACCCTATTGCCGTTGAAGATATCCAGCAGATTGTGTGGAAACTCAAGGACCGCAACATAGGTATTCTCATAACTGACCACAACGTACACGAGACTCTCAGTATCACGGACCGTGCATACCTTCTGTTTGAGGGCCGTATCCTGTTCCAGGGAACGCCCGAGGAACTGGCAGAAAATCCTATTGTAAGGGAAAAATACCTGAGCCAGAGTTTTGAACTCAAAAAGAAGAATTTCCAGAAATAGAATGAGAGTCATAAGACACATATTGACTGTCCTGACTTGTATCTCTTTTTTCACATCAGGTTTTGCAATCCAGACAAGAAAACACCCCGTAATGCCTGTCCAGGATTACGTAGCCGTTACTGACCGTGACAATCCCGCGCTATGGGAGGTCCCGCAGTCCCTTACCAAAGCCGCCGTTCCGGGAGCATATTCCACAAGAAACGTTCCCAGAACAGGCAACCGTGAATATCTTACCGTACTTGTTGATTTTACTGACACCCGCTTTTCCATTCAGGATACGGCCAAACTGAGAAATTATTATGACCGTATGTTCAATGAAAAGGATTTCTCGCCCAAAACTCCGTCAGTATATAAGAGTCTGGTCATCAACCCCGCCAAGGGCAGCGTATCGGATTATTACCGTGACCAGTCATTCGGAAAATTCAATCCCAGTTTCAAAATAGTGGGCCCGATACATGCGTCACAGGACTTTGCATATTATGGCAAGAACAGCGGCGGCAATGACCGTTACGTTGACAGACTTGTACGTGAGATCATTGATTCCATCAGCGCCCAAGGCCAGATTGACCTGACGCGCTACTCTGTAAACGGAGCGATAGAAAACCTTTGCGTCATATATGCCGGCGTGGGTGAAAACTATGATTATGCCGATGTGAACAGAATTTTTCCGCATGCAGACTCCATACAGAATGTCAATGGTTTCAAAAAAGTTTTCTTTGCCTGTGCGTGTGAACTTTTTTGGGACAGTGACACCATATTTGACGGCATAGGAACAATCTGTCATGAATTTGCCCATACGCTCGGACTGCCTGACTTCTATAACAAATCCTCAGCCTCAGGCGCCATTTCAAACGCAGCAATGGGATATTGGAGTCTCATGGACTACGGCAATTATGAGAATGAGGGATTCTCACCCGTAGGCCTCACGGCCTTTGAGAAATATTCACTCGGATGGATGGATATTGAGGAAATCAAGGCCCCTGGTCACTATACCCTTTCTGCCGATATCAGTCAGGAACCGGACCCTGAACACGGTATCTGTTCAGCATACCGCATCAACACTGAAGATGACAACACGTTCATCATACTGGAGAATCATGCAAAAACAGGCTGGTACAAATACCATGCAGCCGAGGGGCTTATGGTTACCGGTGTCAGATATGACAACTACAGTTGGAGCAGTAACCTGATAAACTCCACCTCATCAAACCTGTACAAACGGTTCCTTATTTTCCCTGCTGACAACAATTACTCCCGCACTTCAAACGCCGGTGACCTGTTTCCCTACCAGGATGTTGACAGCATAACCGTAAATGGCAAACCTGCACTCTTACTGGCCTCAAATACACCCCGATACTCTGTTTATGACATACGCAAACAGGGCAATATCATATCATTCAATGTAGGTAAAGACAGGGCATCCGGCTTGGAGAACCGGTCAGCAACAGATATCTCAATAAACCTGACTAACGGGGAACTGTCTGTCACCGCACCTGTAGGATCAGTCGTCACCGTTCATGACATATCGGGGCGCATGGTTTCCAGGACCGTTACAAGCCAGGCTACTCAGGTGATTGCACTGCCTGGGCGCGGAGTCTGGATTGTCAAGTGCGGGAACACCGTTCGCAAAATCAATTATTAGTCTCGCAGAAGTCCTTTTTTATTTCTGGCGGATGAAGATGTTGATGGGGGTGCCGCTGAAATCCCATTTCTCGCGTATCTTGTTCTCAAGGAACCTCTTGTAGGGATCCTTAACGTACTGCGGCAGGTTTGCAAAGAATATGAACGTAGGAATCTGCGGTCCCTGCAGTTGTGTGCAGTACTTTATCTTGATGTACTTACCCTTGGTTGATGGTGGCGGATACGCCTCAATAAGCGGCAGCATCTCGGCATTCAGTTTGCCGGTAGATACATGGTTGGTCTTGTGCTTATATACATCCTTGGCGCACTCCAGTACCTTGAGTATGCGCTGTTTCTCAATGGCCGATGTAAACACAATGGGGAAATCAACAAACGGAGCCAGACGTGAACGTATGGCGTCCTCATAGTTCTGCATCACCTTGGCCGAGCGGTCCTCAATAAGGTCCCACTTGTTGACCACCACCACAAGACCCTTCTGGTTCTTGACAATGAGTGATACGATATTCATATCCTGGCTCTCAATGCCGCGTGTGGCATCAAGCATGAGCACGCACACATCACTGTTCTCAATGGCGCGGATGGAGCGCATCACGGAGTAGAACTCCAGATCCTCCTCAACCTTGCTCTTTTTACGAATGCCGGCGGTATCAACCAGATAGAAATCAAAACCGAATTTGGTGTAACGGGTATATACGGAATCACGTGTCGTACCTGCAATATCGGTCACAATATTGCGGTCCTCACCTATGAACGCATTTACTATGGAACTCTTGCCCACGTTAGGGCGGCCCACCACAGCAAAACGCGGTATGTTCTCATCAGTCTCGGCATCGGCCTCAACCGGAAGTTTGCTTACAATAAGGTCCAGGAGTTCACCCGTTCCGCTGCCGTTTGCAGCTGATATGCTTACAGGATCACCCAGCCCAAGACGGTAGAACTCTGCCGCAGCATACTGCAGGTCAAAGGTATCCATCTTGTTGGTAACCAGTATCACAGGAGTCTTGGAACGGCGCAGTATGCCTGCTACCTCATCATCAAGGTCTGTGACACCGTTCTTTATGTCAACCAGGAAGAGAATGAGGTCAGCCTCTTCAATGGCAATACCCACCTGCTTGCGTATCTCCTCCTCAAACACGTCATCAGAGTTAACCACCCATCCTCCGGTATCTACTACAGAGAATATGCGGTTGCCCCACTCGCACTTGCCGTACTGACGGTCACGGGTTGTACCGGCCACATCATCGACAATGGCCTGACGGGTCTGTGTAAGACGGTTAAAGAGTGTTGACTTGCCTACATTGGGGCGGCCTACTATCGCTACCAGATTGCTCATGATTGTCAGATTCTTGTATTGTTAATCCTGTCCGTAACCAAAGTTTTTCAACTCACGGTCTGAACTGCGCCAGTCCTTGTCAACCTTTACGAACAGTTCCATGAAAATCTTCTTGCCAAAGAACCTTTCAAGATCCTTACGGGCCTCAATTGCCACACGCTTGAGTGCCTGCCCCTCATGTCCAATCAGGATGCCTTTTTGGGATTCGCGCTCTACATAAATGACTGCGTTTATCACTATTCTGGAGTGATTCTCGCGGAACTGTTCCACTACGACCTCAACAGAATAGGGAATCTCCTTGTCATAATTGAGCAGTATCTTCTCCCTGACAATCTCCGATACGAAGAACCTGGCCGGCTTGTCAGTCAACTGGTCCTTCTCAAAATACGGAGGACACTCCGGAATCAGTTCATTCACACGCTTAAGCACGGTTTTTACACCGAAAGATGTGGCTGCCGATATGGGAATAATCTCGGCATTGGGCAGTTTTTCATGCCATGACTCCACCAGTTTCACAAGGTTCTCCTCATCGGTCAGGTCAATCTTGTTGATGATTACCAGAACCGGCACCTTCATCTTGGCCACCTTGTCCAGGAACTCTGAGTTCTTGTCGGCTTTCTCCACCACATCGGTCATATAGAGAAGCACGTCAGCATCAACCAGGGCTGATTCTGAGAACGCCAGCATGGATTCCTGCAACTTGTAGTTGGGTTTGAGCACACCCGGAGTGTCTGAAAAGACTATCTGTGACTCCTCAGTGTTCACAATACCCATTATCCTGTGACGCGTGGTCTGCGCCTTGAATGTGGCAATGGATATATGTTCGCCCACAAGCAGATTCATCAGTGTTGACTTGCCTACGTTGGGGTTACCCACGATGTTTACAAATCCGGCCTTATGCATAGGAGATTCTGTTTTTGGTACGAATCAAAAAAAACGCATCTTTTTGGGGATGCGTTTTTCGATTTTGTTTATTCAGCGGCTGTTTCCTTGACTACTGCCAACTTGCCTCTGTAATAACCGCACTCACCGCATACTGTGTGATAAACGTGCCAGGCTCCACAGTTGGGGCAGATTGCAAGTGTAGGTGCTACTGCCTTATCGTGGGTCCTTCTTTTCGCAGTTCTTGTCTTGGACTGCCTTCTTTTAGGATGTGCCATTTTGTTTTGTTTTTATTATTGTTGTTTATTCGTTATCTGATTCCAGAATACTGTTCAATGCATCCCAACGGGGATCTGCTGCACCGGTATCCACATCACCACCTTCTTCACCACCCTCTTCGGCCGAGTGCTCATCAAGTTTCTCCATCATGCCTTTGTTGCACTTGCCGGGTGCATGAACGTGCTTGATGGGAATGGCCAGAGCAATGAACTCATAGATATACCATGCTACATTGACAATACCCTTGTCCTCTGGTACTACCACAATGTCACCGTCATCAGCAAAATCAGGGCCGAGTTTAACCTTGAGTTCACCTTCATTCTCTATATCAAGTGACATGTCGTCAAGGCAACGGTCACATGTTACTATGACTGTTCCGCTGACTGAAAAATTGAGATGATATACACCGGATGCCTTTGTTACCTTAAGGTCAACATTCACCTTGCCGCGCTGAACCTCTTCGCCCTCCACAATACTGAAGAACTCCTGGTCAACTGTCCAACTATAGGTAGAATTGCTTTCTGTAAGCCCCTTAAGTTCAACATTATATTTATCCAGTCTTCCCATCAGACAAATTTTTCGGGGCACAAAGATACAATATTATTTTTTCAAACTGAAATGATTAAGATTTTTTTTGCTACTCACTTTGGCGTTGGCGTTGGCATTGGCCCCATGCGGTGCGCTTACATTGGAACAAATCAACACAACTGGAACGGTTCTGCTAGTGTCAATATCAAAGGGTGACCGCACGGCCACCCTTTGTTATTGGATTCTTATCCCGTTAGGATTTAATATTACCAGGCGAATACACCGCGATACCAGTTGTCATATGATGATTCACTAAACTTAGAAACAGAGAACAGATATACTCCATAATCATCTTTATAAGTACGACGATAGAAAGAGGTGAAATATCTATCTTCATTACTATCTGCGTGGAATGCGTCACCACCGCAAGCGGTTATCAATGTTTGTATTGCACCGCAGTCGAAACTGGTGCTGCTACCACTGGAATAATTCTCATAGTTGGGGGCTGATCCACCGCAAGCATTGAATATGCGCTGCCACTGCAGTGTTGCAGGAACAGCCCACTCGCTGGCACCACCGGGACGTTCAGGGAACCCGGCAAATGAGATATTGGGGTAAGCCACCTTTTCTGCATTGCCATCATGGAGAGATATGCACAGACCGTGGGTTTTGCCATCAACACCGGTATCCTCGCCCTCGTAGGCAATCATACCTGAGGCGGTAGTGCCAGCAGCCTCTGCCTCTGCGACCGTAGCATAAATATTGCCATTAGCGCCCAGCACCTTGCCAATTTTACTATCGTACTGGGGCAATTTCAACGTAGAGTTGTAAATCTTGCCGGCCTGAAGCGTAACTGAAGGAACAGTCTTCTTATAGACCTTTAGTCCAGCTTGAGCCGTAAGGGTGAACGTCTTGTCACTGACTGGTTGCAAAACTACGTAGATGGGACCTGCGGTAGCCTCACGACAGATATAGTAAGTATGCGCACCATCGTTGATGGTAAAATTGTTGATAGTCGAGGTTATGTCGCTATTGTCAGAAGCGTCCTGTATCGTAAATTTACAGATACTCAACTGGTTTGTCATTGAAATAGAAGAAGGCATAGAGGTTCCGTCAAGTGTAAATTCAGACTTGCAGTAGTCAAATCTGTTTGCACCATACTCACCCTCCAGTGTGCCATCTTGTGAAAATCCAAGGCCTTTACCAAAAGTATTATTTATAATGGCATTCTTCATCACGCTTTCTTCATCCAACGTGCAATAATTGCTCCCATTATTAACAAAGAGATGCCAAGGATAAATAATAGCAACCTGGGTGTTTTCTTCCGGGTCGGTAAGCGTCAAGTTTAGAGTGGCTGTCTTAGTAGCTTCATCATAAGCATAAATATTAACACTAGTATATTTTGCATATTGGTTGCCAGATACATGGTTGTAGAGCACACAAACTCTTTCACCCACCTTAACAGACTTATGTCCGTCGGCATCGATGGCACGGGTGCCGTTATTGCCGTCAAAGGTAATTTGTATGGTCTGAGTTACTGTTTTCTCTCCATTGGATTCCTGAATCTCATTGTTCAGTTTGTTGTCCTGAGAGCAGGCGGTCATTCCTGCCACCATCAACAGAGCGGCAGTTATGTTTTTGAACATATTGATTTGTTTCATCGTTTGATTCAATTTTTATGGTTAGACATTTGTTATTAAAGACCTAAGAACGGATCGCCTCCATCCTCGTAGTCATTAATAATACCACTGATGCATGGCACATTAGTCCATTTAGAGGAGATATCACCCAGACCTATGTATTTGCTTTCGCTTATGGTTTTGCTACCTGCGTCATATCTGTAAAGCAATAGTCCTGTGTTGTCAAAGATGCTAAACTGGTATTTAACGGCGCGACCCACTGCGCTGGAAACAAGTGCACCTGAAAAAGTCAGGTTGCTTCCGTCCTCATAACCCTTTAAGGAGTTTCCTGCATTACCCTCGTTCAGAGTTATAGTACCGTCTGATGAAACCTGTGCCAAAGCGAGAGGCCTCACACTGTTTTGGTACATTGAGTAATCGTTGCTGACGGTAAAGCCCTGAACATCAAAATGTATGTACACTTCGCCGGAATAGAGAGCGGGTGCGCCCAACGTAAGCGTACCGGATAGTGTACCGGAGCTTATGGTGTAGGAGCTTTTCTCGTCTTTAAGGAAATAGCCCTCATAGGTGGGAGTGAATCCGAACACGCCGCCTTCGCCTGCAACTACGGTTGAACTGCTTCCGTAGGGAAGATAGACTGCCGTCATCTTTTTTGATGCAGCACCCTCAAGGTCGTCAACGGCAAGGCCGTTCTTGGCTGTGTATTCCCATGTGCCGGAATTGGTACGCTTCGCCTCAAGGTACTTGGGCGATGCTATTCCGTCAAAGAATATGAACACTACGTCATTCGTAGCAAATGAAGACTTTACATATGCCTTGGTATCGGCTGTGCTTATGGTCAGGTTTACCTTGAAACCGCCCGTCTCCTGAAGTTCCTGATCGGGAGTCTCTACGCTCAGTTTGTCATTGCCGCACGCTACCAGCATGAGCATGGCGCTTAGTATTGCTAATGTCTTTTTCATAATCATTTCTTCAATTTACATTAAACATTACCAGTCTTCACCTCCTGCAAACGGAACGGTAAATTCACTTCCTAACACTTGTAAAACGGACAACACCCCGCTGTTGCAAAGGACCCTCTCCGTCTGGAGTTCCACAACCTGGGTCGTGGGAGATTCATAGTTCTTTTTCTTTTTCATTTTGTAATCGTATAAATATGATTATTGGTTATAGGCATAAAAAAACACGCGGACTCCGGCATGGAATCCGCGTGAAATATATTTAATATATTGATTAATAAGTCTTTATTACCCCCCCCCTATTACATAAGAGAGATTCCCAAAAGCTTGGCTATCGGAAAGGCTATTGTACATCTTTGACTAAAAGTTGTACAAAGATATAAATAACCTTTAAAGAATATTCAAAATAATGTATATATTTTTCAACATGGAGTAATTGGCTACCGCGGAATCTCTATGCGGAAGGTGGTGCCTTTGCCAAGTTCGGAGTGAGCTACATAAATGCGACCCTTATGGTATTCGGTTATAATACGTTTGGCCAACGATAATCCCAGACCCCAGCCTCTTTCTTTGGTGGTGTAACCGGGATCAAACACGCTCTTCCATGAGTTCTTGGGTATTCCTTTGCCGGTATCGGTAACCTGGATTGATACGCAGTTCTTTTCCTGGGCCAGCGTTATGGTAAGTTTACCCTTGCCGTTCATGGCATCGACTGCATTCTTGCAGATATTCTCAACAACCCAGCCGAACAATGATGCGTTTACGCGGGCGTTCACAGGCGGATTGGGGAAATCACGTACAAACTTTACGGTAGCGGGCGAACGGTGCTCCACATAATCTATCACGTTGTCAAGCACGCCAACCATATCGGCCTGAACAGGCTCAGGCATTGAACCTATCTTGGAGAATCGCTCGGCCACCATTTCCAGACGGTTTACATCCTTTTCCATCTCGGATATAAGCTCGTCATCATACTTGTCTTTAAGCAGTTCGGTCCAAGCCATGAGCGATGATATAGGTGTACCCAACTGATGCGCGGTTTCCTTAGACAGTCCCACCCAGACACGGTTCTGTTCCGTCTTTTTAAAACTGAGCAGTGCAAATATGGCTATCAGCACAAACAGCACTACTACTGCCAGTTGGATATACGGATATACTGTTAAGCGGTTAAGCATTAGGGATTCATCGTAACATACCTCGTAGTAGCGCGATTCATCCTCCTCATCAAACAGAATACGTATGGAGTTGCCGTTATCGCGCATGCGGTGAGCGTAATCGGCCAGATATACTGCTGTATCTTTTTTACCTATTTCAATGTTAAGCCAGCTTATAACCTTCTGGTCCTGGTCCGTAACAATTACAGGAATGGTCTTGTTGCCCGATATAACGGCAAGCACAAGCCCCAGGTCAGTATTTTCATCGGCCGCGTTGATGGTCTGGTAAGCCTTGGCAAACACCTCCATCTTGCTATGCTCCTCACGCGACAGGTCTTTGACCAGAGACTGAGAAACAAAAAGCGAAATGAACGCTATGATTATTGCTACAACTATAAGGACAGTCCTTATGCGCTTAAATTCCTTGAACTTTCTCATTATTATTCAAGCCGGAACTCGGCTCCGACAAAAGAATAAACGCAAAAACAGGAGTGTTATTGTACGACCCGGTCTTTCAGAGCCTGAACAACGTGCGGGCGTTGGCGTTGGTAATCTGTGCTATTTGGTCAACCGGCAGTCCGTAAACCTGAGCTGCACGCTCAGCCACTAATGGCAAAAAGGACGGTTCGTTACGTTTTCCGCGCATAGGCACAGGTGCCAGATAGGGACAGTCAGTCTCCAACACTACCTTGGATAAAGGGATTTGTGACAGTACATCCGGAAGAGTTGATTTCTTAAATGTTAGTACACCGCCTATTCCGAACATAAATCCGCCGAATTCCATCAAAGCCTGAGCCTCCTGGGCGTTTCCTGAAAAGCAATGGAACACACCTCTAAGACCACTGTCCCGGTAATCAGACATTACCTTATATAATTGCGTAAACGAGTCTCTGGAGTGGATTACAATAGGAAGGTCATATTCCAATGCCCATTCTATCTGTATCCGGAATGATTCTATCTGGTCATCAAGTCTTGATTTGTCCCAATACAGGTCAAGGCCTGTTTCACCTATTCCTATATATTGGTGTAAACCGGAATCGGCCTGATCTCTATCCAATATAGACTTGAGCTCTGACAGTTGGGAGTGAAAGACATCTGAAAGGTCCTCAGGATGCAGTCCAATCATGGGCCTGCACAAATCAGGCCACAAAGAACAGGCGTTGAGTAAATCTGGCAGGGTATTGGGATTAATGTTGGGCAAGAGCAAAAGCTCCAGACCTGCGTCTATGGCACGCTTAATCACTTGGGGCATGTCCTCACGGAACGCCTCGTCATAAACGTGACAGTGTGTATCAATCAGTTTCACCTTTGCGGTAATAGTATATCAGACCGTATTCGCGGCACGCCTTGAGTTTCTTTTCACCTGTCAGATCAGAGAAATAGTTCTCTATTGAGTTCCATACGTCAAGAATTATGGAATCAATCTGAGGGCGCATAAGTGAGACCACCATGAGGGTCTCATCAGTGAGTTGACGCAGGTCACACTGCTTGTCATACAGTTCTTTGAACAGTTCATAATGAACCGTGACCTTGGCAATTGTAGGATTGTAAATTGGAATGCCGCCTTTTTCAACTCTTGCCTTTTCACCACGTATGGTATTCTCACAGCAACGTATCACAGCAATGTCAGTTGACATATCAGGCATTTCACCTGAATTGACCGGAATTGAGTAGTACTCCCTGTCGGCCTCCTTTATCTCACCGCGTTTTACACAGAGATTGAACACAGTCAGAAAATGTGAGACATACATCTTGGCATTCTTGAGCCTGTCCTGATATGATTCTGACTTGGAGTAACTCACCTGGGTATCAAGAGATTTAAGATAGCGGTCAACAGCCTCACTGAATTGTGCCAGTTTCTTTTCAGCCTTGGCAAACAGTTCAGGTGACAGGACCGGAGCATAATACTCACTGTATTTCATCTTGTTGATGGCAGTCTCCAGAGAACGGATACGGGCCTTATCTGTATTCGGCAATCTCCTGTACGGCATATATCGGAATTTAAATAACGCGGTTCATTAAACTTTTGGCATAATCCTTAAGCGGTTGCTTACGGGATTCCGGCATATTTACGCTGTCAAGTTTCACCAAAGCCTCATTAAAGAGTGAATCAATAAGTTTCTCTGACAGTTGTTTTACACCAACAGCATCATAAATGGCACGCACGCCGGCAATCTTTGAATCTGGATCATTGCCGTCATACACTGCCCATCGGTCAAGTTCTGCCCTTTGCTGCTTATCAGCCAACAGATAAGCGTTTATATACAGGTATGTCTTTTTGTTGCATAGTATGTCACCTCCTATTTTCTTTCCGAATACGGCCGAATCACCGTAAACGTCAAGAAGGTCATCCTGAAGTTGGAATGCGAGCCCTATCTTTTCACCGAACTCATACAGGAGTTTTGAATCTGCATCCGATGCACCGCCAAGCACGGCTCCCATCTGGACGCATGCGGCCAGCAGCACAGAGGTCTTGAGACGTATCATTTCAATGTATTCGGCCTCTGTCACATCATCACGGGTTTCAAATTCCATGTCATACTGCTGCCCCTCCATAATACCGGTAAAGGTCTCATTGGCAATATCAAGAATTCTCTTAATGTCAGTCCCCGATGCCTGTGTAAGATAGCGGTATGCCAGAACCAGCATTCCGTCACCTGAAAGGATTGCCGCATTCTCATTCCATTTCTTGTGGACGGTAGCCTTTCCGCGACGCAGATCTGCCTTGTCCATAAGGTCATCATGCAACAAAGTGAAATTGTGGAAAATCTCTATGCCCGCGGCAGCCTGATACACACTCTCCACATTCTCAGCATACATGTTATACGCCATAATAAGCAATGTGGGGCGTATGCGTTTGCCTCCCAATGAAAGGACATATTCTATCGGGGCATACAAACCAAAGGGGGCACGTGAATAATCCAGCCCCTTGAGATAACTCTCAAAACTCTCCTGTATTTGCTGTACTGATTTCATCAACTGCGAATTTAACAAGTTGTCCTGATATATCACAACAAAACGAATAAAAAAGTGCGAAGAGACCGGAAAGGCCTCTTCGCACCTGTTTTCTTTACCCTTGAATCAGTTCAGTCTGAAGTTTACAGGAACGGTGTATTTAACACGTACGGGTTTACCGCGCTGTGAACCGGGTTTCCATTTAGGCATACCTGAAATCACGCGGAGAGCCTCCTTGTCAAGTGACGGGTTAACGCTCTTTACAACCTCAGGATCAACAATTGCACCATCCTTGTTAACAATGAATGTTACAAGTACACGACCCTGGATGTTGTTCTCCTGACAGATTCTGGGATACTTGATATTCTTGCGGAGATAATCCAGAAGTGCAGCCTGGCCGCCCGGGAATTCAGGCATATCCTCAACCACCATGAACGGGGCATCCTCCTCAGGCTCCTCCTCAACTACAATCTCCTCAACCTCATTGATATCAACCCAATCAGACTGATCTTCAAATGAAGCCATGATATCCTCTTCAATATCGGCATCATCCTCTACAATCTCAATGATTTCTGCCTTGGTAACAGCGGCTGGTGGGGGCGGAACCTGTTTCTTTTCAGGCATGGTGATAGGTACCTCCTCGGCCTCAAAGACAAGGTCCTGAACGCCGTAGATCTCAGAGTTATCCTCAACCTCCCTCTCAGTCCATTCCAAAGCCACGAACATGACTGCAAGAGCCATTACAAATCCAATAAGGAGTGAAGTTCCCTTACCCCTTTCAAGATCAGCTTTTTCAGACTTCTTTATTTCCATAATTATCGTTTTTTAATTTTTGACACTTTTATTATCATCGGGCAAAAATACTAATCTTTTTTCATCTTGAACAACAAAAGGTCAATTTTGTGTATTTTTAATATTTAAGAAACGCTGTATCTGTTACCCGTTTCTGTCATGTAAACGATACCTTTTTTACAATACGTCTCAATTCTGAAAAAAATATGATGCTTTTTTTTCTTTAGGCCCCCGTGTATCGGTTTGCAATTAAAAAACGTTATTACCAAAATGTATGTTCCACCACTTTTTTGTAAATTTGTTCCCAATGAAGAGAACCGTTTCGACAATAGCATTATCTGTATTTCTGATCGGAGCAAACTGCCTCCGGGCGCAGAGCCTGGAGAGTTCTTTTGAATTTCTGAAACTGCCGTTGTCAGCCCACAGTTCATCACTTGGCGGCCACGCCGTTTCACTGGCAGAATCAGATCCGGCCCTGTTCATACAGAATCCCGCCCTGCTTACAGCCGTTGACAAGAGACTGCTGGGCCTGAACGCCATGACATGGTTCTCAGGTACCACCATAGCCGGAGCGCAATTCTGCAACATGTTTGACGAACGCTCGGTCTATGCATTCAACGCCCGTTACGTGAATTACGGAAAGATGCCTGAAACCACCGCCGACGGCACTGTAACAGGGACTTTCCGCGCAAAAGACATGGCCTTGGGAGCCACCTATACATATCTGCTCACTGATAATCTGAGCGGCGGCATAACCGGAAACTTTATCTGTTCCAGATACGGGTCAATGACATCAATTGCCATTGGGGTAGATCTTGGACTGCATTATTCAATACCGGACCAGGGCATTTCAATCGGCCTTGCCGCAACCAACCTGGGCGGTCAGATCAAAGCGTTTGAGAACACATTCCAGAAACTGCCTTTTGACCTTGCCGCCAGTGTGGCGTTCCGTCTGAACCATGCCCCCTTGAGGTTTGTGGTTTCAATGGACAACCTGACCCGATGGAACAAGACAGACTTTTACTTTGCCGAGAATGCCGATGCCGGATTCGGTGAGATTCTAAAGCGTCACCTGTCACTTGGAGTTGACGTTCTGCTTACCGAACGCTTTTACATAGCAGCCGGACTCAACATGCGCAACCGCATTGAACTGGCCGGCGAGGGCAAGAAAGGACTTACGGGCATAACCCTGGGTACCGGACTCAGGATAGGCCGGATAATGTTTGACCTCTCTTACGGCAAATACCAGGTATCGGAATCATCATTAATCTGCAACTTTGCATTCAACATATGAAAAAGATAATCATTGCAATGGACGGCCACTCGTCGTGCGGAAAGAGCACCATGGCCAAGACACTCGCCAAAAAGATAGGATACACATATATTGATACCGGTGCCATGTACCGCGCCGTGACACTATACGCCATGCGTCGCGGGTTTATCGGCAAAGACGGCATTGATGAGGAGTCACTGCGCAAGGAGTTGCCGCAGATAAAGATCTCATTCGGCCATGAGAACGGCATGCAGTACACCATGCTGAACGGAGAGAATGTGGAGCGCGAGATACGCGGTATGGAGGTTTCAGGCAACGTAAGCCCCATATCGGCCATAGGTTTTGTAAGGGAGGCCATGGTCGCCCTGCAAAGGGAGATGGGAAAGCAGGGAGCCGTTATCATGGACGGCCGTGACATAGGAACCACCGTGTTCCCAAACGCCGAACTCAAGATATTCGTTACCGCGAGCGATGAAATCCGCGCCCGCCGCCGTTTTGACGAATTGAGCATGAAGGGTGAGAATCCGGTATATGAAGAGGTGCTCAAGAATGTCCGTGAACGTGACTACATAGATTCGCACCGCGCCGTATCGCCACTCAGAAAAGCCGATGACGCCATTGTGCTTGACAACAGCAACCTGACGTTTCAGGAGCAGGACGAATGGCTTATGGAACACTATCTTAAGGCAGCCAGGGAGTGAGCGTTATGCGGGTTGAGATTGACAATGAGTCAGGATTCTGCTTTGGAGTGCTGTCGGCCATAAACAAGGCCGAAGAGGAGTTGCACAAGGGCGATGAGTTATATTGCCTTGGTGATATCGTGCACAACGGCATAGAGTGCAACCGCCTGCAGAAACTGGGTCTCAAAACCATAAACCATGATGAATTCAAGGATCTGTGCAAGGCCAGAGTCCTTTTACGCGCCCATGGTGAACCTCCCTCAACCTATTCAACCGCCCATAAGAACGGAATAACCCTGATTGACGCAACCTGCCCCGTTGTGCTCAAACTGCAGCAGCGCATTCACCGCCAGTATCAGGAACTTGATCCTGCCACGCAGCAGATTATCATATTCGGTCAGAAAGGTCATGCCGAGGTTCTTGGCCTGGTAGGACAGACTGACGGCACCGCCACCGTGATTGAATCGGCCGATGAAATTGACCTGATTGATTTCAACAAGGATATTTTCCTGTACTCACAGACCACGAAATCAGCGTCAAGTTACAATCAACTGATTGAGAAGATTGCAGAACGTGTTCCCTCTGACCGCAAGTTCATTCACAACAACACCGTATGCGGACAGGTTTCACACCGCCGCGAGAACATACGTGAATTTGCCAGCAGGCATGATATAATACTGTTTGTATCGGGCCGCAAGAGTTCAAACGGAAAAGTGCTGTTCAACGAATGCCTCAACGTCAACCCCAAATCATATTTGATTGAAGGTAAAGAGGATATTGATTTCAAGATACTTGAAGGAGCGGAATCGATCGGGATATGCGGCGCGACATCTACGCCAAAGTGGCTGATGGAGCAGTGCCGCGACTATATACTTAATAGAATAAAATGACAAACCTAAATAAATACAACCAATTATGAGTCTGAAATACAACGAAATCGGTAAAACCGGAATGAAAGTGGCCCGTCTGGCCTTTGGTGCATCATCACTGGGTGGCGTATTCCATGACATCAATGAAAAAGAGGCCATTAATGCCGTATTCACCGCCGTTGACAACGGCCTGAACTTTATTGACGTATCACCTTACTACGGCCACTACAAGGCAGAGACCGTGCTGGGCAAGGCACTCAAGGATATTCCGCGTGACAAATTCTTTCTGTCAACCAAGGTGGGCCGCTACGGAAAGGACGGTGTGAACACCTGGGATTACAGCGCCAAGCGTGCCACAGAGAGCGTCTATGAGAGCATGGAACGCCTCAACATAGACCATATAGACCTTATTAATGTACATGATATAGAGTTCCAGGCAGCCCTGCCCGGCGGCTTACAGAAGGTGGTTGATGAGACCCTGCCCGCACTGGTTGAACTGCGCGAGAAAGGCATTGTAAGCCACGTGGGTATTACAGACCTGCAACTTGAGAACCTCAAGTGGGTGGTTGACCACGCACCCGCCGGAACTGTTGAGAGCATTCTCAATTTCTGCCATTTCTGCCTGAATGATGACAAACTCAATGACTATCTGGGTTACTTTGAGCAGAAGGGCATAGGCGTTATCAATGCCTCGCCGCTTGCCATGGGCCTGCTCTCAGAGCGCGGCGTACCTGATTGGCACCCCGCACCCAAACCGTTGGTTGAGGCCTGCGCCAAGGCTGCACAGCACTGCAAGGCAAAGGGCACATCAATTGAGAAACTTGCCGTTCAGTACTCCTACAGCAACCCGCGTATTGCCACCACCCTGTTCAGTTCAGCCAACCCCAAGAACGTACTCAAGAACATTGAGGTGGTTCAGGAGCCGCTTGACTGGGACCTGGTATTTGAGGTTCGTGAAATCATCGGTGACCAGAAGAGAGTAACCTGGTGCAATTCATGATGAAGATAATTGACACCCACTCGCACCTTTGGCTGCGTCAGGACACCGTAGTAAACGGCTATCCCATCCGCACGCTTGAGAACGGCCGCTCCCTGTTTATGGGTGAGGTACGCCAGATGGTGCCCCCGTTCATCATTGACGGCCGCAACACTGCTGAGATATTCCTCTCAAACATGGATTACGCTCAGGTAACCGCCGCCGTAGTGGTGCAGGAGTTCATTGACGGCCTGCAGAATGACTACCTGGCCGATGTTCAGAGCCGATACCCTGACCGTTTCATAGTATGCGGAATGGCCGATTACCGCCAACCCGGATATCTGGAGCAGGCCAAACAACTTATAGCACAAGGATTCAAAGGCATAGCCATACCCGGACACAGGCTTCAGACTCCCGCAGGCCGCGTGAGCCTTACCTGCCCGGAGATGATGCAGATGTTCCGTCTTATGGAGCAAAAAGGAGTGTTCCTGTCAATCACCCTCGAGGACGGAGCCGTACAGGTACCTGAGATGGAAGAGGTAATACAGGAATGCCCCAACCTCAAGATTGCGGTAGGCCACTTTGGAATGGTCACCGTACCCGGATGGATGGAGCAGATACGCCTGGCCCGCCACAAGAACGTGATGATAGAATCAGGCGGCATAACCTGGCTCTTCAACTCAGAGTTCTACCCCTTCAAGGGAGCCGTAAAGGCCATCCGTGAGGCTGCCGATGAGGTTGGCATGGACAAACTGATGTGGGGATCGGACTATCCGCGCACCATCACCGCCATCACCTACCGCATGTCATATGATTTCATACTGAAGACAAATGAACTCACGGAGTTTGAAAAGGAACAGTTCCTGGGCCTGAACGCCGTGAATTTCTATAATATCAAAACTCAAATAGATTTACCTTACATTAAAAATATGTCAGAATGAGCCAGAACGCTAAATCAAAAACATTTACCGTTGCGCTGTCAATGGTAATCTGCCTGTTTTTCCTTTGGGCAATAAGCAACAACCTGCTGTCATCGGTTGTAAAAAAGATGATGACCCTGTTTGATATAGACCAGGCCAAGGCCGAATTTGTAGAGACCTCATACTGGTTTGCATATTTCCTGTTCCCCATACCTATTGCCATGTTCATGAAACGGTTCAGTTACAAGGCCGGCATAGTATTGGGATTGTTGATTGCAGCCGTAGGCGGACTGCTGTTCATGCCTGTAACGCGTATGCACAGTTTCCCGCTTTACCTGTGCGCTTTCTTTATCGTGGCCATAGGCATGTGTTTCCTTGAGACTGCCGCAAACCCGTATGTAACAGAACTTGGTGACCCGGCTACCGCCCCGCGCCGACTGAACCTGGCACAGGCTTTCAACGGTCTGGGCGCGTTCATCGCCGCCATGTTCCTGAGCAAGATTATCTTGGGTACTGAGGCAACCAGCACAGTTGAGCAGGAGATACATACTTTCCGCCTTACCTATGCCATATTCGCCATAGTGCTCATAGTAATTGCTATAGTGTTCATCTTTACCCGTCTGCCCCGCATTCAGGCCGAAGATGCCGATGAAGGCAGCACCAAACTGATATCATTCAAGGTTCTAAAGCGCAGCCACCTGCGCAACGGTGTGATAGCACAGTTCTTCTACAACGGCGGTCAGACAGCCGTAAACAGTCTGTTCCTGGTATATTGCATCAACTACGTAGGCATGACCAACAGCCAGGCCACCACATTCTTCGGGTTCTACATGCTGTTCTTCCTGCTGGGCCGATGGGTAGGCACCACACTGATGGTCAAGTTCCGCCCCGAGAACATGCTGGTATTCTACGGTATTGCTAACGTGCTGCTCTGCATATTTGTATGCGTAATAGGCGGCAAGGCAGCCGTATTCGCCATGATGGGCATATCATTCTTTATGTCAATCATGTACCCCACCCAGTTCTCTCTGGCACTCACTGACCTTAAGGGTGATACCAAGAGCGGATCGGCTTTCCTGGTAATGGCAATCGTAGGCAACTCCATACTGCCCATCCTGACCGCATACGTTCAGAAATCAATGGCCAACCCCAACATAGCATACGTGATTCCGCTCATCTGCTTTGCTGTATGCGCTTGGTACGGCTGGAAAGGACATAAAGTAATAGATTAAATGAGACAGATAAGAATTCCCGCACAGGGACAGATGATTGTAGAGGAGGCCCGGAAACCACAGGCAGGTGCCGGTGAAGTGCTCCTCAAGATAGGTTACGTAGGTTTTTGCGGCTCAGATTTGAATACGTTCCTGGGCCGGAACCTGATGGCCAAGGAGGCTGTTATTCCTGGCCATGAGATTGGTGCAACTATTGAGAGTGTTGGCTCCGGAGTTCCTGAATTCCTTACTCCAGGACTCACCGTTACGGTCAATCCCTACACCAACTGCGGTCACTGTGCCGCCTGCCGTTCAGGCCACCCAAACGCCTGTGAGTTCAATGAAACACTTGGCGTACAGCGTGACGGCGCCATGCGTGATTACATAGTTCTGCCCTGGCAGAAAGTCATACCCGCTCCAGGCATAGCCCTGCGAGACTGTGCCCTGATTGAGCCCATGAGCGTAGGATTCCACGCCGTGTCACGCGCTCAGGTTACTGATTCTGATACAGTGCTGGTATTCGGTTGCGGAATGATTGGCGTAGGCGCAATTGTACGTGCCTCTCTGCGCGGCGCCACCGTAATAGCAGTTGATCTGGATAATGAGAAACTGGCTCTGGCCCGCCGCTTGGGTGCAGCCCACACCATCAACTCAAAGGAGCAGGACCTGCATGCTGAACTTGTAAAACTTACAAACAATCTCGGTCCCACCGTGGTAGTTGAGGCCGTAGGCAGCGTGCCCACATATCAGGCTGCCATTGATGAGGTGGCATTCTCAGGCCGTGTGGTATGCATCGGGTACTCCAAGAATGACGTTACATTCCACACCGGACTGTTCGTAAAAAAAGAGATAAACATTCACGGCAGCCGTAACGCCATGCCGTCAGACTTTGAGGCGGTAATCCGATACCTCCAGCGCGGCACATGCCCTAAGGATGAACTGATCTCTGCAATCGTAAAACCCGAGCAGGCGCTCGGCGCCATGCAGAAATGGGTGGAGGCTCCGGGCAAGGTCTTCCGCATCCTCGTTGATTTTACTTAAACTCACACAGAAAGCACAGAAATATTTCGCTTCGCGTTAATCTCTCGCAGAGATCGCAGAAACCGCAGATAAATTTCTGCGATCTCTGCGATTTCTGCGAGACTTTGTTTTCCGCGAGAGACCTTACTTCGGTAAAAAACATGCATCAAATCAACAACAATTATTTGTTTTTATTAACTTTACGCATCATTGACCTGAGATTCACAACTAACCTTATTACATATTCTACAACAAATGAAAAAGAAAAAGATTTATTCAAGGCCCACAACCCATGTTGTGGAGACCAAAACAGAACAGATTCTGTGTATGAGTTCTGTAGGGATTATCAGCATCTTGATGGACAGTGAATCAGCAATTTCCAACCCCTTTGCCGGTTTGGAGGAAGTATTGTGGTAACCTTTAAACATTTTGAAGACAATGAAAAAGATTAATATTCTATTGGCAACCCTAGCAATGCTGGTAGCCACTGTTTCATGTAACAATGATGACAAGATCCAGACTGAAGAGCTTGGAGTTCCCGCAGGTAGCATTAGAGTCAACATCGCTATAAGTGATCTGCAGCCTACAACCAAAGCTGTCAAGAAAGGTTGGGCAGATGGTGACATAATCAATATCTGGTTTGATAATAAAGTATTTCAGACACCTGAACTGACAATGACATACAACAATGGTGCATGGGTGGCATCACAAATCTCAGATGAAGTGGTCAATCAGTTAAAATCAAATGGCACAATCTGGGGCTTCTATGAGGCTTCAAATTCTGCTACTACTGCCTGGACGTTCGGAGATAGTGGAAAATCCGGATATGTTGCCAATTTTGAAACTCCCGAATCCAATTGGACAGTTGGCACATACGGTTACCTGACTGTTAAATTCCAAAACATCAGTTATACATTTGACGGAACAACTCTCAGTGCCAATTTGAACAATTGGACTTTTGGAACTGATTTCCAAATGGTAATAACCGGTCTGGATAATACAAAGACGTGGACACTTAAAAGTGCTGGTATAGTTAACTGGTATGGCATTCAAATGTGGCTTGAAGGTGAGAATCATGACGAGTTCAACATGTGGTATTATTTAGGAGGTTCAAACCGTCCAATGTATGGAATGCCTAATGATGACGGATTAGCATTCTATGGAAGATTGGAATCTAGTGACAATTCTGCTCAGAATCATACCTTTACTCTTACAAATGTAACAGACAATGTAACATATACCCTTACCAAGAACGCTCAAATCAGCACAAATCAGGGCGCAACTCTTTTTGCCGCAAAGGTTCCGTTTGGCAGGTTCTCAATAGATATGGGTAACGGCTTAAAGTGGGCTGTCAGCAATCTAGGTGCCGATAATCCATGGGACTACGGTGATTACTTTGCCTGGGCGGCCACCACACCTTATTACGAGGCTGGCTATGCTCAGGAAAACCCGCAGGCCCACTGGCGTGAGGGAAAGAGCAGTGGATACTATTGGTCTAGTTATCCTTTCATGCAATCCGGTCAAAAATCTTCCAAATACATTACCAAATATACCTATGCCGATGGTAAGACAAGCAACATATATTATAAAAATAACAAATTCAAGGGTGATAATGGTGATGGCGTAGAGCACAAGGACTTTGCCTCATACGATTATGTTGATGACCCTGCCCGTTATAACTTGGGTGGCACCTGGCGCACACCTACAAAACAGGAGTGGGACTGGTTGATTTCAAACTGCACTTGGGTTTCAACGAGTGATTACAACGGCTCCGGTGTGAAAGGCTACATTGTGACAAGTAAAATTGAAGGTTTTCAGAATAACAGCATCTTCATTCCTGCTGCCGGTTCTTATAGCAATAAACTTCTCGGTAATGATGGTTACTGCTACTATTGGTCTGCATCCCTCGCTGATACTAGCGGCAGTCAAGGTGGCTCGCACCGCGCATGGTCTTTCAGTTCATTGATGGGACCCAAGATGAATAGCACAGAACGCCAATTCGGCAACACCATCCGTCCAGTCTGCGAATAACACAAATAGCTCAGAAATATTTCGCTTCGCGTTAATCTCTCGCAGAGATCGCAGAAACCGCAGATAAAATTTCTGCGATCTCTGCGCTTTCTGCGAGATTTTATTTCTGTGTTTTCCGTGTTTTCTGTGTGACATTCTTTTTTCTGCGAGAGATTAAGCATTGTTGATAAAATTATACATATAGTGTGTAATAATTATTTGTTTTTATTAACTTTGCGCAACTTTAGTCAGAAATGCGCAATAGTCTTATCCATAGGATGTTTTCTGATGCGCTCCTTTATAATTTAGGGGGGGGGTAATAATAGACTTTTAATCAATAATTTACATATTCTACACGTGGATTCTCTTTTGAGCCCACGTGTTTTTTGTGTCTTTATACCACTCCTACTTACCTGATTCATACATTTAACCCTATAACATATTTATACAAAGATGAAAAAGAAAAAACTTTATTCAAGCCCCACGACCGATGTCGTGAAGATTAAGACAGAGGGTATCCTGTGTACCAGCGGTCTTGATGCGATTGTGTCAACATTAGATTTAGCAAGTCCCTTCGGTAATAACACTGAAGTAGAGTGGTAACTTAAAAATGACTACGATTATGAAAAAGATTTTTGCAATTCTTATGGCAGTATTTGCCATCGCAGTTGTGTCATGCTCAAAAGAAGATCTGAACGATATCGTATCAGCAGATCCTCAAGAGAATGATTTTGAGACAATCAAAATAAATATCACTTTCCCCGGTGAAACTAAAGCCGCCAAGAACGCTTGGGTAGCCGGCGATAAACTCAATATTTGGTTCCAAGTAAATGAAAGTACAGATCATTTATCTCCTGATTTGGTTATTACATATGACGGTTCCACATGGAAAGCCGGTTCTCTTCGTTCTGGAGCAACACTTTCTGCATCAGGAGATAACATGACATTACTTTACGAGGGACATAATAATATTATTTCATGTGATAACTATAATTATTACAATGGATCTGCTTGGTATAGTTTCTATGCTAAAGACTACCATAATGTTTATTCCAATGGTTTGATATTCTATGCATATAATATAAAGTATACTTATTCAGATAACACATTGAGTGCCAAAATCTCCACCTGGCAATATGCTACAAGGTTTAAAGTGTTGATTAAGAATAACGACAATGGAATGATTCATAATCCCAATGAGTATATACTCCAGGTGGTAAATAATAGTACTGACCCGATTTCATATCCCGGATCAAGAGGAGCGATAGTTATCAGACGTGAATATGATAGAATTGATGTTAATAACGGGTCCAGCAATTATGAAGGCAGAGTATCAGGTTTTCAAGAGGCTGATGGTATTGCTTTCTACTATACCAGTTTTAATGCAACTAACGCTGATATCACATTCTCACTTAGAGATATCAACAATGGAACAGTTAAAACATACTCTGTGACCAACAAGACAATAGCTGCGAATCAAAATTGTTGTACCGGCATAGTACTTAACTACTCCTCATTCAATTAATAAAGCACTCTGTTTAAAAAACAAAAGCGGTCCATGTGACCGCTTTTGTTTTTTACAGTACAATAATCTTATGCGTTATTTATATCACACACCGAATAGAATCTTTCTGCGCTTTCAGCGTTTTCTGCGAGAATTATCTTTCCTGCGAGAGTTTATTCCTCTTCGGCAGCATCCAGAGCCTTGATCTGGGCAAGCAGGTCTTCGGCCTCTTTCTTGAGGGTTTCAATCTTGCTCTTGATGGCGTCAACAAAGCCGTTGCCGGTCTTGCTTGAGGCGTTCATAAAGCCCAGGTTGTTCTCATAGGTCTGAATCTCACTCTTCTTCTGCTCATACTGGCGCTGCAGCCGCTCACGAGGTGAACCCACCTCACGGATACCGCCGCCGCGCTGTGACTGGCGGCTACGCTTGGCGCTCACTGCACCTCCGAATGACTCAACAATGGCCTTGAACTCAGACGCAATCTTATCCTTAACCTTGAACGGTACGAATCCTATTCCATTCCACTCATCAATGAGTTGCTGAATGGCCTGGGTATCATCATCGGTAAGGTTGGCGGCGTCAAATGCCTTGAGTTTGGAGAGAATCTCCTTCTTGGCAGCCAGGTTGGCGTTCTCCTCGTGCTTCTTGGATGAGGTGTTCTTGTCACGCTGCTCATAGAAATAGTCACATGCGCCTATAAAGCGCTTCCAGATGGAGTTGGTGTACTTTTTCTGAACGGGACCTATCTCACGCCACTGCTTTTGCAGTTCAGCCATCTTCTCACCGGTGGCTTTCCAGTCTGTGCTCTCCTTGAGAGCCTCGGCCTGCTCACACAGGGCGGTTTTCTTTTCAAGGTTGGCGGTCATATCGTTCTTGGCCTGCTTGAAGAACTCACCCTTGCGGCTGAAGAACGCATCACATGCGGCACGGAAACGCTCAAATATCTTCTGGTTCTGCTTGGCAGGTGCAAAGCCTATGTCTTTCCATTTCTTCTGGAGTGCCAGCACCTCCTGTGTCTTGTCATTCCAGTGCTGGAAAGTGGTCAGTTTGTCAAACTCAATACCCTCAAGCAGTTCACAGATCACGGTCTTCTGGTCAAGGTTCTCTTTCTCCTTTTCCTTGAGTTCCTCAAAGTGCTGCTGATGGCGCTTGTTTATTACGGTCGATGCAGCCTTGAACCTGGTCCATATCTCCTCTCTTGACTCCTTTGAAACAGGGCCTGTCTCGCGGTAATCCTGGTGCAGTTTCTGGAGTTTGCGGAATGCAGCCACTATGTCGGGCTCATCGGCCAGTTTCTCAGCCTCCTCACAGATGGCTATCTTGGCCTCCATGTTCTTCTTGAAGTCATACTCACGGAACTCATTGTTCAGTTTCTGTATGTCATAGAACTGCTCGGCATACTGCTGATATGCTTTCCAGAGTTCGTTAGCCTTATCGGCCGGAACCTCCTTTATCTCTTTCCACTCCTGCAGAATGGTCTTGAATTCATTATATGATGCACCCTCGGTATTAGCCTTTTCAATGAGGGCCTTGAAGCGGTCAAGAAGTGCAAGTTTTTTCTTGTAGTTCTCCTTGCGTACTATCTCAAGTGCCTCCTGGGCTGCGGCCTTTTTCTCCTTGATTATATTCATCAACTTGCGGAACTGCTCCTCAATGGGGTCTGCCTCGGGTTTGAACTCCTCAGCGGTTCCACCACCGGCCACAAATGCGGCTACCTGTTCCTCCTGGGCTGCACGCTGCAACTTATAGAAAACCTGTTTTAATGACTCTAATTCGGGACGCTTGGCCAATGAAATATCACTCACCATCTCCTGCATACGTGCAATTACCTCTTCACGTGAGGATACAGGAGCAACAACCTCCTTCTCTTGTTCCTCAACAGATTCTACTGACTCAGCAGGAGCCTCAACCTCAGCCTCCTTCTCTACGATAGGTTCAACAGGAGCAACCTCTGCCTTAACTTCTTCAACAGGCTCCAAGGTGTTCTCTGTGTTCATTTCTTCACTCATAATCACTAATTGTATACCAAAAGATGCAAATAAAAGCAAATCCCTGCAAAAATCCTATTATTTGCAGAGATTTATTTGAAAACAGCACAAAAGGGAACCCCACTAAGTCACTTTTACTGTACTATCGTATCAAAGTTCTTTTATCTGTTCCGCCGTCAGGCCTGTAATCTCAGAAATCAGACATAAATCAAGCCCTTTTTCTTTCATCGCCTTAGCTGTTTCAGCTATGCCTTCTGCACGCCCCTTGGCTAATCCCTTGGCAAGTCCTTTGGCCTCACCTCTCTCCTCACCGTGCATGATGGCTGTGGCGAGCTGGCTCTCGCGGTCCCATTCTGCCATCATCTGGCGTACGTATTTCATCTGCATATCCTCATTCATGTGAGCAAACATACACGTTTCAAAGAACTTATCCAAACCTTTTCCAAGAAATTCTTTCGGTCAATAAATAATGGTATCTAAAACAATCAAGGGGCATCCCATCTGACACCCACATGCCTTGTGGAACACCCCTTGGTATCAGATATTGCAAAGATATGTGATTATATGAAATAAACCAAAAATGACACAGGGAAACGACTCTACTGTTTCATAATGTCCATGGAACAGACCGTCCCTATTGCGGACAGGTGGATTTTCCGACCTGACGACCACCAAACAGGAACATGCCTTCATCAAGGCGATTCACTATATAAAATATTCTATGATACATATTGCTTATGAATTTTTGCAGCATCGTTGACAATATTTCGTAAAAATCATCAGCGACAATGCAGAAATAATACAGTTCTTATAAATTACAAAATCTTTGCAAGGTTATTGAAGTGACAATTGTACTTTTTTGTCCACGGAAGGAACCGTCCCTTTTGCGGACACTTGTGCTAATTGGCGACGGGTCGGACAGAGTAACCGAAGTAGCGATTGTTGGTACCCCAAGCCGGGATGTTCGAAAGAATGTTGAAGTCGTACGCGCCACTCGGGTTGCCCGTGTAGAGCGAACTGGACCAGTAGTTGCCCTGGTTGACATTAACAATGAGGTCCGTGCCACCGCGGAACCAGGCAGCCGGGAGGAAAAGCGTGGCGCCGGTTGAATTCCTTACTATCTGCAATCCTATAATATCGGTGCCCGCATATTTTGTTGTACTGCCATCACACCAGGTCCAGGTGTAATCATCGGTTTTTGTTTTAGTAGCAATAAGTTCGTCAAAATCACCTTTTGTGGGCATGCGCCAAGAGCCGCCCCAGTTGTAACTGGCTGCGTCATCCTCCGGGTCAAGAGTGGTCTTGGAGTCTGTGAAACCATCTTCTCCATAATAGCTGTTGTTACAGTACTTGGTCAGAGCTTTGCCTGAGTCGTTGAGCCACTTGTAAGATTTCCAGTTATAGCCATATGTTTTCTTATTGTCATCTTTCCAGTGAGTTTGTGGATTTTCCTGAGCATAACCGGGCTCGTAGTAGGGCACGGTCTCGCCCCAAGCAAAGTAGTCACCGTACTCCTCAGGTTTGCTGGCACCTACGTTGCAAGTGGCCCACTTGAGGCCGGAGGGGAGGCCCAGATCTACGTACTCGTGACCGTTGTAGGGATCTACCGGAACGGGATCATTATCATCGCTGCCATCATGGCAGCAACAGCCTGTAAGCATCAGAGCGCCTATCAGGAGCCCCTTGGGTAATAAAGAAAAGGAGTATTTAGTCATTGCTTTGTAATTAGGTTCTGTTTTATCAGTTTGTGCTAATCCTACGGGCACACGGGCCGCACGGAGAAGCCGAGGTGGCGGTCGCTGCCGTACGCGTTCGCGCCGCTGGAATAGAAGCCGATGTTCCACGCGTTGCCCGGGTAGACCGTGCCGAGCGAACTGGACCAGTAGTAGCCGACGGAACCAACATCGCCGAGGTTCGTGTCGTAGCGGTACCCGGCAGCAGGGAGGAAAAGTGTGGCGCCGGTTGAATTCCTTACTATCTGCCATCCGCCATTGCACCAAGTCCAAGTGTAGTCAGTGGTGTTATCCTTGGTTGCTATAAGTTCGTCAATATCACCTTTTGTGGGCATACGCCAAATGCCGCCCCAGTTGTAACTGGCTGCGTCATCCTCAAGTACAAGAGTGGTCTTGGAGTCTGTGAAACCATTATAGCCATAAGTGCCATTGTCGCAGTACTTGTTCAGAGTTTTGTATGAGCCTTCACACCACGTGTAGGTGGACCAGTCGTAACCAGCTGACTTTCCTTTTTTCCAAGTCAACGGATCTTGACTGCTGTAATAAGGTACTGTATCGCCCCAGGCAAAGTAGTCTCCGTACTCCTCAGGCTTGGTAGCACCTACGTTGCAGGTGGCCCACTTGAGGCCGGAAGGAAGGCCCAGATCTACGTACTCATGGCCGTTGATTATGGGGATTGTGGGATATATCTCCTTGGCTTCTTCCAGGCCGATGGTGGTGCCGGCAGACCAGTCTTTTACTGAGATATTGGCCAGTTCTATTATATCCTTGCCTACTATCAGGTTCAGGGTGGTGTATTTGCCGCCCTCAAGCGGGATTTCCTGGGCGGAGGTGTAAACGAATACTCTGTTACCTATGGTGATGGATATTCTGTTTACATCATTCTGCGGTATCTGCAGGCCCGTAAAGCTCATTTCAAAGCCCTGCGTTGGGTCAGCGGCCTTGGGGATTATCACTTCTCCTGCCGTGCCAGAGGTTGTTACTTCCTTGGTCAGGTAGTTTATCTTGGCACTTGAGTATGCTCCTGCTGTTACGCTGCTTACATCGGGGGTGCCGCCAAATTCATTACGGAACTTGAGGTTGACGTTGAGTTTTGCCATTACATGCTCAAAGGTGAGGTTTACCGGGCCGTCTGTAGCCTTGACGCCAGTCAGATTGGTGGCTATGAGAAGGTCACTGGCCTTGTAGTTGGCGGGATTAAGCGTAAAGTCTGCTTCCGTAAGGCTGGTCACGCTTTGGGGCTCCGGATAGATACCCAGAAAGTAATGGGCATCTGTGGCGTTCTTCCAGAGCATGGGCTTGAGGGGTGTCCATACTGTTCCGTCATATACGTTAGGTACGCTATCCACCACACGCTTTACGGGTATCTCCGTGTTGCTGCCTATCCAGCCGTAAACCAGGATGGTATCATCTGCCACAAATACGGTGCTGTTGCTACCGGGGTATGCCACTTTAGTCATCTGGCCGATGGTGGCCTGGATGGTAATATCACCCTGATAATCCACACCCATACCGGGTTCATTGCTGCACGCCGTGAGCGCCAGGAAGGCTGATGCAACAGCCAATGTTTTTATTTTGCTCTTATTCATATTTTAACTATTTCATTCACACTATTCTTTTTTTCCGGCCGCTGGTCCGCCTTATGCTGCTGGGCGGCTTTGGCATTGCCGCCCGCCTGCATCAGGCTGCACTGCGGCCCGACGCCTGTCTTGGGGCCCCGGTAGGGAGGACAAATCCTACGGGCAGACGGGCCGGACAGAGTAACCGTAGTAGCGGCCGAAGAAGTTCATGTTCACGTAGCTGGAATTGAACCAGGTGAGCCACGCGCAGGTGGAGTAGTAGCCATCCGTGTAGAGCAAACTGGACCAGTAGTAGCCGCGGGAACCAACATAGTTGAGGCCTGTGCCGTAGCGGGACCCGGCAGCCGGGAGAAAAATGAAGCGGTCTTTATAACCTTCCTTTTGGCTTGTTACCTTGTAACCGGCTATACCTCCAAATTCTGTATTGCCTGCATCTATCCTGTCCCATTTGCATTTATCCTTCAACTCTTTCCAATCTGCCTTAGTGGGCATGCGCCAAATGCCGCCCCAGTGGTAGCGGGCTGCGTCATCTTCAAGGTCAAGGGTGGTCTTGGTGTCTGTAAAACCATTACTGCCATAATTGCTCTTGTTGCAGTATTTGGTAAGAGTTTTTTCTGAGCCTTCACACCACTTGTATGGTTCCCAAGCGTAGCCATATGTTTTCTTTTTGTCATCTTTTCCGTAAGTTTTCAGATCATCCTGAGCATGGCCGGGCTCATAGTAAGGCACAATATCGCCCCAGGCAAAGTAGTCACCGTACTCCTCCGGCTTGCTGGCACCTACGTTGCAGGTGGCCCATTTGAGACCGGAGGGGAGACCCAGATCTACGTAATCGTGACCGTTGTAGGGGTCAACAACCAGTTCTGCCACTCCGCCGGAAAGGTCATCACCGGCGGTCCAGTCTGATACATTGGCGCCCTCTAACTCTATCTTGTCCTGGCCCACTATAAGGCCTATGGTGGTGTACTTGCCTGCGTCAAGAGGAATATTCTGTGTAGCCTCATAAACAAATGTCCTACCGTCTATTGTGACAGCTATTTTCTTTACTCCCTCCTGCGGAACCTGCAGACCGCTGAAGCTCACGTTATAGCCTGTGGCAGGAGTAGCGACCTGAGGTATCAGCACCTCACGGGCACTGCCTGCTACGGTCATATTCTTGGTGAGGTAGTTTACTGTGGCGCTGTCATAGGCGATAGCGGTGACGCTGCTCACGATTGTGTTGGCACTAAACTCACTGCGGAACTTGAGGTTGACGTTGAGCTTGGCCATAGCGTGCTCAAAGGTGAGGTTTACTGGACCATCTGCTACGGTGACACCGTACAGGTTGGTGGCTATGAGAAGGTCACTGGACTCATATTCTGCTGGGTTAAGTTTGTAGGCGGCGGCAGTGAAGCTGATTACGCTGTCAGGTACTGGGTATATGCCTAAGAAATAGTGGGCGTCTGTGGCGTTCTTCCAGTTCATCTGCTTGGCCGGGGTCCATGCGGTGCCGTCAAAGCTGTTCACCACGCTATCTACTACTCGAGTGGCAGGTATCTCCTTATCACTGCCTGTCCAGCCGTAGAGCAGTATCTTGTCACCATCTGTAAAGTTGGTGGCATTACCTTTATTCTCCACCTTGGTCATCTGGCCGATGGTGGCCTGGATGGTTATGCTGCCGGCATCAACATCAGTGCCTATGCCAGTTTCATTGGTGCACGCTGTCAGCGCCAGTAAGGCTGATGCTACGGCCAGTGTTATGATTTTATTCTTATTCATATTCTAAATTATTTCATTTTAGTGAAGGGAGGACAAATCCTACTCGCAGACAGGACGGACAGATTGACCGTAGTAGCGGTAGTTGTAGTCCCAAAGCACGTAGTCCGAATAGAAGTCAAGGAAGTACGCGTTGTACGGGATGTCCGTGTAGAGCGAACTGGACCAGTAGTAGCCGTAGGAGCCAACATTGTTGAGGTTCGTGTCGTCGCGGTACCCGGCAGCCGGGAGGAAAATGAAGCGGTCTTTATAACCTTCCTTTTGGCTTGTTACCTTAAAACCGGCTATACCTCCAAATTCTGTATTACCTGCATCTATCCTGTCCCATTTGCAGTTGTTCAGCAACTCTTCCAAATCTGCCTTAGTGGGCATGCGCCAAGGACCGCCCCACTGGTAGCGGGCTGCATCATCCTCTGGGTCAAGAGTGGTCTTGGAGTCTTGGAAATCATTATAGCCATAAGTGCTCTTGCTGCAGTACTTGGTCAGAGTGTTGTATGAGCCATCACACCACTTGTAAGTTTCCCAAGCGTAGCCATATGTTTTCTTCTTGTCATCTTTCCAATCGCTACAGGGATTGTCCTGTGAATGTCCTTCCTTGTAATATGGCACGGTATCGCCCCAGGCAAAGTAGTCACCGTACTCCTCAGGCTTGCTGGCACCTACGTTGCAGGTGGCCCACTTGAGGCCGGAGGGGAGACCCAGATCCACGTAGGCGTGGCCGTTGTAGGGGTCAACCGGTGGAGCAGTGGTGGCGCTCAGGGGCAGGTTGACGGTGGTGCCGGCGGTCAGGGTTATGGCTGTGGCGTTGGTCCATACATAGTTGCCCTGCCCTATGCTGAAGCTAACGGTCAGCGCACCGGCAGCAAAGGTCTGCGGCACCAGGATGGCCTCATAGACGGCGGTGGCGGTCTTGGTGGTGGCGGCAGCGGGGGTATAGGTGCCGGGCAGCGGTGTGATATCTGCCTCTGTACCTGCTGTAACGGTCACAGCACCGGTCTGGGGCTTGAAATTGAAGCTGGTGTTGGCTCCTTTAACGGTAAAGGCCGTTACTGGATTGGCAGTAAGGCCCAGCTTTGCGTCATAGAAGGCATCCCCCAGGGTGAGCACCAGGTTCACCTTGGCTAAGGCGTGGTTGAGAACTACGGGCAGCACTCCGTTATCAGTCTTTTCATAACTGGTCTGAGTGGCCTTAAGCGTAAGCAGGTCAGCACTGTTCAGGCCTGCCTGAGTGCTCTGGTCTGTAGGAACAGCAAGGTCAACGCCCTGAGCAAACTCATCGGTAGTAAAAGCGTGGCCGCTGTAGTATGCGGCGCTGTAGGTTACAAGGGCTGTCTCATCAGGCCACAGGGGTGTCTTAGATGCACTCCATGCAGTGCCACTCTTGGAGACCTTATCAAAGTAACTGTATGCTCCCTCCGTACTGGTTACCTGCAGGTAGAACTCCGTGAGGTCTGCGGTCTGCATGCTGGCCTTGGTGCCGCCGGTTACGGACGGCTCTATCTGCATGGGTATGCCCGTGCCGCCTGCACCCGTGCTGAAATCATCCTCACTACAGGAGGTGAGCAGGGCTGCAAGCGTGAGTGCTGCGGACAGGATATGTATCTTATCAGTTGTCATAAATGGAACAGGTTAGTCTTCATCAGTCTGGGCCTCACCATTATCTATAGTTGCGCCTTCCTTCCAATTGGTAATTGACATGGTCCCCATTTCAATCTGGTCACGGCCCACAATCAGGTTAACGGTGGTGTATTTACCGCTTTCAAGAGGAATATCTTCAGTGTGTTTAAAAGTGTAATCCTTACCGTCTATCTTGATAGTGATAATACGCACATTCTGCGGAACCTGAAGGCCGCTCCAGGAGGCGTCACTCGCTTTTGTAAGGGCAATGCCTGAGGGCGTCTCTGATTCATTAGCGGTGAGGGTCTTGCTGAGATAATTTACAGAACCCGTTTTCTTGGCGGTTACCTCAACGGCTGTAACCGTAGGAGTGGTCTCCCACTGGTTACGGAAGGTAAGGTTCACGTTCAGCTTGGCCAATACATGGTCAAAGACAAGGCTTACGGGATCATTGGTAGCCTTGATTCCATTAAGGCTTGTAGCAATGAGCAGGTCACTGGCCTCATATTCCGTGGGGTCAAGGGTATAACTGTCTGCCGTGAAATCTGTCACGGTGCGGGCAGGATAGATACCTATAAAATAGTGCTTGCTTATCATATCGGCCCAGAGCATCTGGGTCTTGGGCGTCCACTTGCCATCAGCACCCAGACCGTTCCTGACTCCGTTTACCACCTTGGTGGCGGGGACAGATTCACTGCTACCTGTCCAGGCGTAGAGTGAGATGGTGTCACCTGTCTCAAACTCTGCGGTGTTACCGGTGGTCTGTACTTTAGTCATTGCACCTATGTTGGCCTGAACGGTTATGTACTCAGGTGTGGAGACTGTGGCTGTTTCATCATTGTTACATGCTGCAAGGGATATTATACCTAAGGCAGCGATAGCGTAAGAGTGTACCTTTTTCATATTATAGTTGTTTATTTATTCATTGGGGTTGAGTATCTCTCCTGTCACGGTCCAGCCTTCAGTCCATGCATTGATGTCTGATGAGGCTATGTACATGTAGGGTTTGAGCGTGTTGTAATCAAGATTGAGCGTATAACTCTTTCCGCATTCGGTACGGGGGGCATCTCCTATATGAGTAAGATGCTGACCTGAAGGGGTTGTTACGTCAATGGTTATCAAGCAGCGTTCCTTATCAGATGCGGTAGGCAGCATGGTAAACTCACTGACACCCAGGGTACCGGTGGCGGTGGCGCTGAATGTCCCAAGGATTACGCTGTCAGCATCACCACTGGCAGGCAGACCATAGCGGCCGTTGGAGTCTTTTGCCGTAAGAATGACTTTCTTGGCCACATTGTTTACACTTATGGTTACGCTGGTGCCTGCGGGTACGTTGGCAAGGTTAAGCGTAAGGACTGAGAGCAGGCGCTGCAGCACCGGTTCTACTACGGTTATCGTTTCTCCTGTTACCCTTACGTGTGACAAGCCGTACCATGCCTGGGCCGGTGATGATGCGGGATCCTTGAGAGAAGCGGCAACATCGCCCAACAAAAGGGTTGAAGCGGTGCCCTTGGTGGCGGGCATACCGGTAAGGACAAAACCGTCTGCATCACTCATGTTGACGGTTACCAGCATATCATACTCTCCTGTAGGGAGCTGTACCAGTTCTTTTGAAACCTCCTCAACATCATCATAGTGTTTACTGAATGAAACACCGCTGCCGACTGTGCCAATGGTAATGTCATCAACATCAGTGCCTTTATCATCATTCTGTCCCCAAAGCAAAGAATTTACGATATAGCCCACTTCAACGTCATCACCCCACTCTGAGGCTCTGAACTCATGAACGTTATGGAAACATCCTGCAATAAACAGCGTGATAACCGTAACGGACATTGATATTAATCCTCTCTTTCTCATACGCATCATCATTTTACGAATTTAAGCTCCGCACGGCGGGCTGCATCATCAGTGGATGCATTGTAATCTATTCCGTGATAGTAGGCCTGGCCCATACGCTCCTTGCCTATGCCGCGGGAGGCAAACCACTGGCGTACTGCCTCCATACGTTTCTCTGAGAGTTTATCATTATACTCTTTGGTGCCTGTATTGGAGCAGTAGGCGTGTATCTCAAGCTTGAAGTCAGGATAACGCTCAAGTATTGAAAGGGCCATCTCCAGCAGCGGGATGTAAGGCTCATCAATGCTGCTACTGTTATTAGCAAAATAAACCGTGGGGATGGGGGTATTGAAGGCGCGCTCCTTATCAGCGGCAGCTTGGGCAGCGGCCAGGCGCTCTGCCTCCTCACGGGCCAGACGTTCACGCTCTGCACGTTCCGCTTCCTGGGCTGCTAAGCGCTCACGCTCCGCACGCTCTGCCTCAAGACGGGCAGCCTGCGCATCATCAACGGCAGTGGTAGAAGCGGCTGGCGTAACGGCAGGTGCGGTCTCCTTTGGCTCAGGTTTCTGAGTCTTGGACTTGCCAAGGTTCAGGCTCAGTTTGAGGCCTGTATCCCATATTAGGTTGCTCTTGTGGGCGTGCTCGGGGATATTGTCAAAACGCTTGCCAGTAAGGCAGGTTATATCACCGTAAAGGGCTATGCCTATGGCATCAGTTATGCGGAATCCTACAGAGGTCTCTCCGCCCAGACCGGCATGCCACTGGCGGTCATACTCTATCTCCTTATCGGGAGTAATGAGTTTGTTACCGGTGGTTACTACAGATAACTCAGGTGACACATTGAGTGACCATCGGCTCTCAGGCTTGGTGATTAGGCTGAGCAGGTCAAAATTGGCCTGAAGTGCCAGTTTGCCCCACCGGGTACGGCTCTCTATGTCACGGTAGTACCAGCCGGTCTGGCCGCTTACGGGAGCAAACGTACGCTCCAAGGATTCTGACAGCCAGTAGGGACAGCAGTCAAGAGCGTACTGGCTCTGCGCTCCGTACTGCAAGCCTGCCTCAAGAGAGAACAGCCGGCTCATACGGTAACCGCCAAACAGGCCGCCTTGAGCGCCCCAATGAATCTGGTGCTCCGTAATACTGCGCAGCGTACACTGACCGAATGATGTTCCACCCTGAACGCCCACATACCACGGCTGCTGGGCTTTTACTCCTTGAAATGCGCCTGCAAGCAGCAGAGCACCGATAAGAATCCTTTTTTGGAATGAGAAAAAGGAAAAGTTGGTCATTACTTGTAATTAGGTTTATGCAAAAATAGATAAATAATTGAAAAATTAATATCCGGTGCGTATTAATTATCAATTAAATAATCAGCGTAATCACCGCCATATAAATACCCATGCCAAGAAGGTCATTGGTGATTTGGACAAAGGGGCCGGTGGCTATGGCGGGGTCAATGTGGATTTTTTCAAAGAGCAGGGGGAGCAGGGTGCCCCAGAGCGTGCCGATGAGCACCAGAGCGAACATGCTACCCGGAACAGCGTATGTCACAGGGTCACTCCAGCCGAACGCCCACACGTTATATGCAAATACCAGCAATGAAAGCACAATGGCATTGAGCAGAGCCACGGCACTCTCCTTGAACACCTGTTTGATTATGTTTGAGGTGTTTAGTGAGCCGTTTGCCAGGCCCTGTACCACAAGAGCTGATGACTGGGTGCCCACGTTACCGCCCGTACCACCTATAAGAGGTATGAAGAACAGCAGTGATGTGGCTGCGGCAAAAGCGGTCTCAAAGTGCTCAAGCAGTTTGGAGTTGAGAATACCTCCCAGTATACCTATGAGCAGCCAGGGTATTCGCGACCACATCTGACGGAACACGCTGTCGGCGGTCTCAACGTCACCGGTAAGACCTGATGCCATCTGGTAGTCATGCTCCTGTTGTTCACGCAACTCATCAATTACATCATCGACCGTTATCTGACCCTGCAGACGGCCAATGCTATCTACAACAGGCACTGACACCAGGTTATACTTTTCAATGAGTTGCACCACATCATCAATGGGGGTATCGACCTTGGTGCTTATCACGTCCTCATCCATCACGTATTTCACTTTTGAAACCGACGGATTGGTTATCATCTTCTTGAGCGGGAATACACCTTTCAGGCGACCGTCGTCATCGACCACATATACATTATATATATCATCAAGGTCCTCGGCCTGTTTGCGCATCTCCTGCAGACACTCGGGCATGGACATGTTCTCATTTACGACCACCATTTCAGTGCCCATCAGACCACCGGCGGTATCCTCATCATATTGCATCAGGTCAACGATATCGCTGGCCTGCTCAATATCGCCTATATGGGCAAGCACCTCCTCCTGCTTATCCTCGTCCAGATCCTGAATGATATCTACGGCATCATCAGTATCCATGTTGTCGATGAACTTGGCGGCAATAACCTCTGACGGCAGTTCGTCAAGCAACCGCTTACGGTTGTCCTCATCCATCTCCACCAGCACATCGGCAGCCGTCTCGTTGTCCAGTTGGCGATATACCAGGCGGGCATCCTCAACGTCCAGTTCATCGCACAACTCGGCGATATCGGCGGGGTGCATCTCACTCAGGATAGCCTTCAGCTTGGCTGAATCCTGATTCTCAATCACTTCAAGAATGTTATCCAGAAATTCCTTCTCCATAATTCTCTGAATATTGCGGCCCTGAAGTGGGGCCAAATAATAGTTTCGGTTTTTCTATCTCTACGGCGTTCAGGCTTTTGAGGCCTCCACCATAAGTGTCAGTTTTATGAAGTCTTCAACTGACAACTGTTCCGGGCGTTTGTCCAAATAGGGGCAATCCGCCGGTAGAGGGGAGTCTTTCTCATAGACCTGACGCAAAGAGTTGCGCAACATCTTGCGGCGCATTCCGAACGTGGATTTCACAATCTTGCGGAAAAGCGCCTCGTTGCACTCCAGTGAGCGGCGGCTGTTGCGTTGCAGCCTGATAACGCCGCTCTTGACCTTTGGAGGCGGGTCAAAAACGTTTTCATTAACGGTAAAGAGATATTCGGTATCATACCAGGCCTGGATGAACACGCTCAGTATGCCGTAGTCCTTGTTTCCGGGACCGGAGCAGATGCGCTGTGCCACCTCACGCTGCAGCATTCCGGTGCAGCAGGGTATGAGTTCCTTGTAGTCCAGCATCTTGAAGAATATCTGGCTGGATATGTTATACGGATAGTTGCCGGTGAGCACAAACTGACGCCCGCCGAACAGTTCATTGAGGTCAAGCTGAAGGAAATCACCCTCAATGACATTCACGTCAGGATGGTTCTCATGCAGATAGACAACTGATTCGGTGTCAATCTCAACCACCTTCAGTTCACGGTTTTTCTCTTTAAGGAATTGTGTAAGAACCCCTGTACCGGGTCCTATTTCAAGAATCGGAAGGTCGGCGCGTACATCAACAGTGCCGGCTATGGCCTGAGCGATACCCATATCCCTCAGGAAATGTTGGCCTAAAGCCTTTTTCGGTCTTACTGTCCGCATCAACGTCGTCCATATAGAGTCTTTTGGGTTATCGAATGGCAAAAATTCAGTATATTTGCCGATTGAATGCTGACCTCCCGCCCGCATTCGTGCTGCAAAGTTAGGCATTTTCATCTAAAAGATGAACCGCAAACAATGAAAAAGATTACATCGACAACACTTAAAATACTCATACCGCTGCTCATATCGGCAGTGATACTTTTTTTTACATATCGCGACTATGATTTCAGCCTGTTCTGGGCCGATATGAAACGCATTGACTGGCGTTGGCTGGCAGCAGCACTCGCTTTCAGTGCATTCGGGCCCCTGTTCCGCGGTCTCAGATGGAACCTGCTGCTGGAACCAATAGGATATGACGTACCAAAAAAGGACACCGTACTTACCGTGTTTACGGGATACGCGGCAAACATAATTGTTCCCCGCGTGGGTGAGGTGAGCCGCTGCGCCATACTGGAGCGCAATGCAGGCGTGCCTTTCAGCAAGGGTCTGGGTACGCTGGTGGCCGAGCGTGTGGTCGATGCCGTACTTTTGGGACTGATAGTGCTGGCCGGCATACTTTCACAGTTAGGTCAGTTCAGTCTGTTGCTCGCCCCTACCGATGCAGATCTGTCCGCCCCCGCCGCAGAGAGCGTTCCCATGCTCCAGAACCCCAAGTTCTGGTACTGGACCATCGGTACGGTCATTGTCCTGGCTGTTTGCTGGTGGGCATGCATAAAGTTCCGCCTGTGGGACAAGGTGAAAGGCTTTATTCACGGATTCTGGGAGGGGTTCCTCTCTCTGCGCAAGATAAACCGCCTGCCGTTGTTCATCATCTATTCAGTGAGCATCTGGATTTGCTACTATTTTGAACTTTATCTTGCATTCTACTGCCTGCCTTCAACTGCTGCAGTAGGCCCCATAGCAGGTCTGGCCTGCTTTGCCGCCAGCAGCGTGGCCGTTCTGGTGCCCACTCCCAACGGCGCCGGTCCGTGGCATTACGCAATTGTAAAGATGCTTGGCATTTACGGCGCCCCTGAGGCCGATGCACAGCCTCTGGCCTTTGTGCTGCATTTTTGCCAGACTATGATATATCTGCTCTGCGGACTCATTGCATGGATAGTGCTCAAACTTATCCATCACAACGACCCCGTTCGCACTAAAATCGAGATTTGACTATGGAACATCCTGAGAACAGTGACGAATATAAAGGACTGACAGTAAACAGCGGTGTAGTAAGCCCCGGCTCCATAAATCCATACTTTCAGAGCCGCCGCAAGAACCGCCCCACCCTGTCTGTGCAGGATTATGTTGACGGCATAGTAAAGGGTAACGTGACAGTTCTCAGCCAAGCCGTAACGCTGGTGGAGAGCCTCAAGCCTGAACATCAGGCCATAGCGCAGGAGGTCATAGAGAAATGTCTTCCCTACTCTGGCAACTCTGTTCGCATAGGTATAAGCGGCGTTCCGGGCGCAGGCAAGAGCACATCAATCGATGCATTCGGTCTGCACGTACTAAAGGATGGCGGAAAACTGGCAGTGCTGGCCATTGACCCCAGTTCAGAGCGCACCAAGGGCAGTATTCTGGGTGACAAGACCCGCATGGAACGCCTGGCCGTGCATCCCAAGGCATTCATACGCCCCAGCCCGTCGGCAGGTTCATTGGGAGGCGTGGCCCGCAAGACCCGTGAGACCATAGTACTATGTGAGGCCGCCGGCTTTGACAAGATATTTGTGGAAACTGTAGGCGTAGGCCAGAGTGAGACAGCAGTCCACTCTATGGTTGATTTCTTCCTGCTCATCCAGTTGGCCGGCACCGGCGATGAACTGCAGGGCATAAAGCGCGGCATCATGGAGATGGCCGACGGAATAATCATCAACAAGGCCGATGGCGACAACGCCCCCAAAGCCGAACTGGCAGCCAACTCATTCCGCAACGCACTGCACCTGTTCCCGCCATCGGAAAGCGGCTGGACACCAAAGGTGCTCACCTACTCCGGATTCTATGAATACCGCATAAAGGAGGTGTGGGACATGGTTTGGGAGTATATTGATTTTGTAAAGAAGAACGGTTATTTCCAGTACCGCCGCAATGAGCAGGCCAAATACTGGATGTATGAGACCATAAACGAATCACTCAAGAACGGATTCTACAACGACCCTGAAATATCGGCCCTGCTACAGGACTATGAGAGCCAGGTCCTGGGCGGTCAGCAGACCTCATTCGTAGCAGCACGCCGCCTTCTGGACATCTACAGATCCAAAAAATAGTGCAATTGGGGACTGTCCCCAATTGCATCTTTTTAATACGGGTGTTTGCCCAAGGCCAGGAACAAGCGGGCCTTAAGCGCCTTTTTCCAATGTTTATAACGCCTCAAAAGGGTTAATTCCTTATGATAGTACGTTACCTCTATCTTGCTGGTAGTGTATAACTTGTAACCCTTTTTGATAATTTCGCCATTAAATGGTACGTGTTCGCAGAAGCATGCTGAAACGTTCTTAAGTTCAGGCGTCTGCATAATGTCAAACTTCAGGTCACGGATTGCCTCCCAGCGATATATTCCTATTCCGTTGAATGCGGAGCGGCACGGCAGATAGTCACGGCCTCTGAGCAGAGTGTTGAAATACCATGATGTCACATAATGGTATTTACGTGATACAACCCACTTGCCGGTTGTCATCGGATCAACACCATCAGGAACAAAAGCGTATGAATCATACTGGAAATGCGGCACCTTATCTGTACCGTCAGGCCTCCGGTAAAGAAAATGACCGCTCGCAAAGAGTGCGCCCCAGTCATCGGGCACCTGACGAATGGCCTCAATGACATCTTTTGCAGAGAAATGCTCTACATCAATGTCTATAAAACAAAACAGATCCGGTTCAAAACGACTGCGCACCTCATCCAATACCCTGTTTCTGAAACGCACCATTTTCCTTATGCGATATACGCTCTTTTCAGGATACGGCAATTTCACACTCTTTTTGGGAATTGTTGTCTGATGGGTAGTCTCACAGATCGCTACGACATGTTCATTTTGGGTGGCCCACTCCTGGAGCATCTCAGCAGTGCCATCCTTGCTGTCATTCTCATAGACCACAACATGATAATCCTTGAACGCCCGGCCTATCTCCTCCACACGAACCATATTGCACTGGAGACTGGCTTTACAATCCCGGGCAAGGATACCAAAGACAATGGTTAAATTCTCTATTGCTGCAGTCATAACATACAAATCATACCCTATCGCAGAACCTCATCTGATTACGAAATGCGTATTTTGTAACAAAGGTAGTCATTGTTCATGATTCCTCAAAAAATAATTAAACCTTGTCCGCATTAGGGACGGTTCCTTCTGCGGACACGCAATTATAGGACACAGGCCCAACCGAATTTACAGGCTAAATCCTGAAGCAGGTTGCGGTCGCGGACCGGAATCGTAACAGGTATGGTTTCACTTGGCTCTTCACATATCGCATATTCCTTTTTATTGGATTTGCTTCTTTCCATATCATATATGGCCGATTTTCCACTTGCAGATGTTATCTCAACTCCAAGTACGGCCGATATCTCCTGCAATGAATCGATGGTAAAGTTGTGTGTTCCGCTTAACCATTTGGTGATTTCCGATGGGCTTTTACCCATTTTCCTGGCAAACTGACTCTTGCTCAAACCGGCAGCCTGCATAGCATCGGCAATCCTTGCAGCAGTACGCATCTTAGCAGCAACCTTATCGTAAATGGCACTGCTTTCCTTATCTAACCTCTGTAAAATATCTGATTTCATAATAATCCTTTTTTAGTCTTCAATCTCAATATTCAAATCTCCTTCGAACCCATCGTCCGTAATGCGTATTTCCTTATTATCAGTTGCTTCTCTTATCTTACTTGAAACCCACTGCATTAATAAATTGGCATCCGATAAGGCCTTACTTTCCTGCCACGTCCTTATGCTCTTGGGCTTCTCTCCTCCGCCTCCTATCACTATCAAGTCTGAGCCATATTTGATAAAGTATACCCTCAAATGAGAATTTTGCATATCATATAAAGCGCATACCCCATCGCCCGGCTTACCCTCATTATCCTTATAAAAACCATGTCTCAACCCTACACTCTTACCAATAGCTTTCAGTCTTGTGAAAATGTCCAAAACCTCTTCTTTGAAAGAATTACAGTTCTTATCAAGAAACTGTTCAAACTGAGTATTGTCTTCATCGTTTATTCTAATCGAATAAATACAACACTTATCACCTGATAATTCATTCAGTCTTACAAGTTCAAAAGAACTTATGTAATCAAACTTTTGCTGCAAAGATAATTTGTTTTTCAATTGAGTTTTCACTTATAATAGAAATTTATTGATGGTATCTCAAATTTTTCAGTGCAAACATACAAAACACATTCTACACACCAAAACTATTCCAAGAAATAATTACTTAAAAATCAATTTTTCTTTTAAGTGAAACACTTTCTTATAAAAAACAGTTGTGATATGAACCCCAATTTTACGCAGGTGCGGTGGTATTGGGGCGAAGCGAGTATGCGAGCGAGAGCGGTCCCGGAGGGCCGCCAAGCGAACGTAGTGAGCGCATTTGCAAAGCAAATTAAAAGGAGGAACTCCTGCCTTTCC
>JAFZKA010000066.1 GCA_017551925.1 Bacteroidaceae bacterium
AACAACAACTCTTTCAGATGCGGTGAAACTACATCTGTCTTTTCAGGAATGCAATCCGGATCAATACAGGAATTGTAAAAAACAAGCGGGAGTATAAACACCAACTTCAAGGTAAAGGACTTTGTTTTCATAGTTATTTAAAATAAATATGGTATTAACAATCTGTCAATCTTAACTTTGGTCCAAACAGGAATCCAAGTAAGAATTATTCTTGAGGCAAATTTAAATGTATTGATTCAAACCTACAAGAAAAGAAATGATTTTGTACCTTTGATATGCAAAACAATCCATAAAACGCTATGGCAAACAGCAAGATGGCATCATTGGCCAAAGATACGGCCATTTACGGAGTCAGCAGCATAGTGGGCAGGTTTATCAACTATCTGCTCACTCCTTTATATACAAACGTACTTAAAGCACAAGGAGGAGAGTATGGAGCTATAACAAAGATGTATGCCTGGACGGCACTGTGTCTTGTTCTGCTTACGTTCGGAATGGAGACCACCATGTTCCGCTTTGCCAACAAGGAGGGACAGAAACCTACCAGGGTATTCTCTACCGCACTTATTTCGGTAGGTATACTATCAGTTTTATTTGCTGCCTTGTGCATAATGTTCAGGTTCGAGATATGCGCATTCCTGAAATATCCCGAGCACCCCGAATACGTTACTGCCTTGGCACTTGTTGTGGCCATAGACTCTTTTCAGGCTATAGTATTCTCATACCTAAGGTTCCTTAAGCGTCCTGTCAAGTTTGCAGCTCTTAAGCTAACAAATATCTTTATGACAATAGGATTGAACCTCATAGTCATTCTCTGGTTCAAAAACACATATCAGAATTATCCTACTTTACTGGGATGGTACAACCCCAACCACGTAATAAGGTATGTATTCTATATTAACTTGTTCTGCTCGGCAAGCATCACCATAGGTCTACTGCCCGAGATATTCCAGATTAGAAACGGATTTGACACCAAACTGTTCCGTCAGATGCTCTCATACACCTGGCCCATACTGATTCTGGGACTTGCCGGCATCCTTAACCAAGTAGCCGATAAGATATGTTTCACTTTGATAATACCAGGAAAAGAAGGTGAGACGCAACTGGGTATATACGGAAGCGCAGTCAAAGTTGCCATGATAATGTCCATGCTTACCCAGGCATTCCGATACGCATATGAGCCGCTTGTATTCAGTACGGCCGCACATGACCGCGAGGGACAGAACAAGGTTTATGCCGATGCAATGAAATTCTTCATCATATTCGCCCTATTGGCATTCCTCGCGGTGATGTTCTACCTGGATATCCTTAAATTTGTAATAGGAAGGACCTATTGGGAGGGACTTAAGGTAGTACCTATAGTCATGATGGCCGAGATATTCATGGGAGTTTATTTCAATCTTTCATTCTGGTACAAGTTGATAGACCAGACATGGTGGGGTGCTGTATTCTCATTCATTGGCTGTGCAGTACTTTTGGCTATCAACTTCATCTTTGTACCCAAGTACGGCTACATGGCCTGTGCTTGGGGCGGATTTGCCGGATATGGCGTTTGCATGATCCTCTCATACTTTGTAGGGCAGAAAAAGAGTCCAATAAAATATCCTCTTGGAGAGATTGGTATATACGTGCTATTGGCCGCCGTACTATACGTGATTTACCTCTACATAGACAGTAAGTCATTGTCCTTATGGCTGTCACTTTCTATCAATACCGTCTTGATCTGCATCTACCTGGCCTACCTCTTCAAGAAAGACCTGCCGCTCAAATCCCTTCCTGTTATCGGCAAGTACTTTCATTAATTGAAAAAATACTTCAACAATACGCTGGAAAGAAAAACGCAGATAAGTAATTTGAGAACTTACTTGAGTTGGCCGGCCAGTGTATTCGGATCACGTCTGACATCCCAGAAATCAGAGATTTCTATGCAATCATCAAGAACGCGATAAATCATTTTATTCAAACTACCAACTACGATGCTTCGATAATTTGAAGGAAGATCAGAAAGTGATGGTTCTATGGGGCCAAGTAAAGGGTTTTCTTCAAGCAACTTCTTTGTTTGATTTAACTTAATAAGAAAGTCATCCTTACTCTTTTTTCCAAACTCTGTGTAAATGTATCTAGTGGTCTCGCGAATCTGTTGTTTCGCAAAACCGGTCATGGTAATTTTCATTAGAACTCTGTTGATTAATGTGTTTCTTCAAGAGCAAACTCTTCTTCTATTTCACGGATAACATCATCGAATTCATATACACGTCCTTGAGATGAATCCAATTCAGATTGTGCTATACGTGAGTGTATCTCTTCTATGGTATAAGGCTTAAGAACCTGGTCATCTTTTTCCTTGGCACACTCTTGAAGCCGCTCACTCAACCAAAGCATATTGCTGGAACTGAGCGTACTCTTAAGATAGTCAAGCAGATTTTGTAATGTTACTGTGCTCATTTGTGTATTTGATTTTGTAGTATGATTGCGCAATATTACATTTTTCTAGCGAGATTACCAAAATCTCTCGCAGAAAGCGCAGAAAACGCAGAAAGCCATCCGGGGCGTAGATAAAAAACGTCCGGAGAATTCCGGACGTTAATTCTGCGATTTCTGCGCTTTCTGCGAGAGATTAGAGTGCAGCGCGGATGGAGGCTGCAATCTGCTCGAATTCAGCGGGAGTGAGTTTGAGCTTGGGATTGCTGAAAAGCATGTCTTTCTCACTCTGCATGGGGATGAGGTGGATGTGTGCGTGAGGAACTTCAAGACCCAGTACGGCCTCACCTACCTTTATGCAGTTGAATACCTTTTTCTGAGCAGCAGCAATCTTCTTGGCAAAGAGCTGCAGGTCACAGAGTTCCTGGTCTGTAAGGTCAAACAGGTAGTCAACCTCACGCTTGGGTATGCACAAAACGTGTCCCTTTACCAGCGGATTGATATCCAGAAATGCAAAGCAGTTCTCAGTCTCGGCTATCTTGTAGCAGGGAATCTCACCTGCTATTATTCTTGAAAATATAGTCATAAGTTTCCATATTTTCGGGGACGGTTCCTTTTGTGTAGTGAAAACTATCTACACCAGAAAAGTCTGGTTCTACACAAAAGGAACCGTCCCCAGTGCGTTAAAGAGATATTTCTAATATTTCAAAACCAATTTTACCACTGGGAATGGTAATCTCAACGGTCTCACCTACCTTGTGACCCAGCAAACCCTTGGCAATGGGGGTGTTGCTTGATATTTTACCGGCCTTAAGGTCTGCCTCGCTCTCAGGAACGATTGAATATACAACTGTAGCACCGTTCTTGGTGTTGCGTATTTTTACCTTAGTGAGTATCTGTACTGTTGATGTGTCAATCTTCTTTTCATCAATGATCTTGGCATCGGCTATCTGAGCCTTGAGTGTAGCAATCTTAGCCTCAAGCATACCCTGAGCCTCCTTTGCTGCGTCATACTCTGCATTCTCAGACAGGTCACCTTTATCACGTGCTTCAGCAATCTGCTGAATTATCTCCGGACGGCGCACGCCCTCTAAATACTGTAGTTCGGCTACCAGTTTTTTGTAGCCCTCCTCTGACATATATGCCATAATATCAATGTTTTAACAATTCTACATTCAGCTTACGACATGAGCAAAAAAGAATTCCAACAATCCTCTCTAGATGTTGGAACCCGTTAAAGTCCATATCACTCTCTTTGGCAAAGATAGTATTATTTTTACACTATCCCAACAAAAGCGAGTTTTTTCAGCGTTTACTCCAAAAGCCTGGCAATCTTTTCATCCAGTTCATCTGTCTTTTCAGGACGGTCAACAATGTTTCCATCGCGGTCAATCAGGAAAACGGCAGGCAACTGAGTTACATTATATGATTTAAGGTTTTGAGAGTAAACACCTGATTCATCATAAACGCAAACCCAAGGCAGGTTTGTTGCAGTATTCAACCAGAAACTCTTATCACTGTCAAATGAAATCTGATATATGGTAAAGCCCTGATCGGCATACTTGTTATACAGATTCTTCAACATCAGGATATAGTTGGGAGAATAGTTGGCCTTATATACGGTAAAGTCAAGCAGAATAACTTTTCCCTCCTGGTCACTGAGTTTTTGAACCTTTCCGTTATAGTCAGGCAGTTCAATGTCAATAAGGCCGATTTCTTCGACCATATTCTCAAACTGCTGAATAGCCTCAGGTGATACATTATTGCGTGAAGGCGATGTCTTGACCATTCCCTTAAGGGCAACATTGTGCAAATGCGCGGTACGCACAGCATCAGGATACAACATATCCATTTGGGTGGCTACCGCTGCAAAGCATTTGGCATCCTGACGTTCTGACTGCGGATTGAACAGCAACTGTCCGTTTATGCTCATGAACAGAGCGTAATAGGCGCAGGGTGAACCGGGTGACGGCAAAATGAATTCTGTCATAATATCTGACTTGAACACATCAACCATCTCATTGATCTGCTGCTGGAGAATGGTTCTGTCAGGGCTGTGATACTGGGAACTGACACGTCTCAAATCCTGCAGGAATCCAATCTGGCGCATCACCAGGTCTTTCAACCTGGAGCAGTTCTCTGAACCCTCAACATTATATGCAATCTGCATGACAGGGAGACTGGCCGTTACGGTTACAGTCTCAGTCGAGTCAATAATCAGATTAACCACTTTATTGTCAATGCGCAGACGATAAAAGTCAAAACACTCTTCAGGAGCAACCGGATTGAAACTGAACATGCCTTCAGCATCCAGTTTGACAGAGTCCAGCACCTCAACCTTGTCAAGTGCTATACGGTCCAGATAGAGAGTCTTGCCATCGGCCTCAACTACCTGACCGTTTAAAGTAAACCTGTCAACTTGGGGTTGACAGGCTACTGTTAAAATGGTCAGAATAATAAGTAATACTAAATTACTTCTCTTCATTATTGCTGTTTTCTGTGTTATTGTTGTCTTCCCTGCGATCGTGGTGGTGACGCGGGCCACGGTCCTGACGGGGACCTCTGTCCTGACGCTCACCGCGCTCACCGCGGTCCTGACGGGGCTGACGGGCGGGACGCTCCTCATAACCCTCAGGTTTCTCAATGAGAGCACGACGTGACAGTTTGAACTTACCGGTCTTGGGATCTATGTCAATCAGCTTGACCTGAATCTTGTCACCCTCCTTGATGCCGGTCTCCTCGATGGTCTCGTAACGCTTCCAGTCAATCTCTGAGATGTGCAGCAGACCGTCCTTGCCCGGCAGGAACTCTACGAACAGACCGTAAGGCATTACTGAACGTACGGTACCGTCATAAACCTCACCTACCTCAGGAATTGCTACGATAGCACGGATCTTGGCCAGAGCAGCCTCGATGCTGTCGCGGTTTGAAGCGGCAACCTCAATCTTGCCTACGCCGTCAACCTCATCAATGCTGATACTTGCACCTGTCTCCTCCTGCATGCCCTGAATAATCTTTCCGCCCGGGCCAATGACTGCACCGATGAACTCCTTAGGAATGGTAAGGGTCTCAATGCGTGGAGCATGGGGCTTAAGATCAGCACGAGGCTCTGCGATGGTCTCGGTGATCTTGCTCAGAATATATTCACGACCGGCCTTGGCCTGAGCCAGAGCCTTCTCAAGAATCTCATATGAAAGTCCGTCACACTTGATATCCATCTGTGTTGCGGTCAGACCCTTAACGGTGCCGGTGGTCTTGAAGTCCATATCACCCAGATGATCCTCATCACCAAGGATATCTGAAAGAACAGCGTACTTGTCTTCACCCGGGTTCTTGATAAGACCCATTGCGATACCTGATACGGGGTTCTTGATCTTTACGCCGGCATCCATAAGAGCAAGTGTACCTGCGCATACGGTAGCCATTGATGATGAACCGTTTGACTCAAGGATATCGGATACTACGCGTACGCAGTAGGGATAATCCTC
>JAFZKA010000067.1 GCA_017551925.1 Bacteroidaceae bacterium
CAAACCCGCCATTGAGGCTATAATTGAGAGTTACACCCGTGAATCAGGTGTGCGTGAACTGGACAAGAAAATCGGCAAGATTTGCCGCAAGACCGCTTGCAAGTATGCCAATGATGCCGATTTCGGCAAGATGACGGTAAAACCCGCAGACCTTAAGGAACTGCTGGGCACCAAGCCCTACTCCCGTGACAAATATCAGGGCAATGACTATGCAGGCGTGGTGACAGGTCTGGCATGGACTGCTGTGGGCGGTGAGATTCTCTTTGTAGAAACCAGCCTGAGTCGCGGCAAAGAGGGTAAACTTACCCTTACCGGTAATCTGGGTGATGTGATGAAAGAGTCTGCCATGCTGGCCATGGAGTATATCCGTGCCCATGCCAAACTGCTCAATCTTGATCCCGCAGTATTCAACTCATGGAACGTACATATCCACGTTCCTGAGGGTGCTATACCCAAGGACGGCCCGTCAGCAGGTATCACAATGGCCACGTCAATCGCATCGGCCTTTACACAGCGCAAAGTTCGCGCCAACCTGGCTATGACAGGTGAGATCACCCTGCGCGGCAAGGTATTGCCTGTAGGTGGCATTCGCGAGAAGATCCTGGCAGCCAAACGTGCCGGAATAACAGACATCATACTCTGCGCTGAGAACAAGCGTGACATAGAGGAGATTCCTGCCGAGTATCTGAGCGGCGTTGAATTCCACTACGTAAACAACATAAGTGAGGTCTGGAAAATAGCCCTTCTTGACGAGAAAGTGGCCGATGCCCAGGAGATAGTCCCCATTCAGCAACCTGAAAAACAATAAGACGTTGAAAGGATTGACTTTTGAACTTCAGCACACTGACGGCACAAGCCACGCCAGAGCCGGAAAGATAACAACCGGACACGGTGTGATAGAGACCCCCATATTCATGCCTGTGGGTACTGTAGGGTCAGTCAAAGCCGTACAGGTTCCTGAACTCAAGAACGATATCAAAGCCCAGATTATTCTGGGTAATACATACCATCTGTACCTGCGTCCCGGACTTGAGATTCTTGAAAAGGCAGGCGGATTGCATAAATTCAACAGCGTTGACCTGCCCATGCTGACTGACAGCGGCGGGTTCCAGGTGTTCTCACTGACTGGCCTGCGCAAGATGACCGAGGAGGGCGTGACATTCCAGTCTCACATAGACGGATCCCGCCACCTGTTTACCCCTGAACGCGTCATGGACATAGAGCGCAGCATCGGTGCTGACATCATGATGGCGTTTGATGAGTGCTGCCCCGGTGACGCTGATTACAAGTATGCCAAGAAATCAATGGAACGCACCCACCGCTGGCTTGACCGCTGCGTTCAGCGTTTCAGCGAGACCGAGCCCAAATACGGCTATCATCAGTCGTTGTTCCCTATAGTTCAGGGTTGCGTCTATAAGGACCTACGCTCGGCATCGGCCGAATATATTGCATCAAAGGGTGCTGAGGGCAATGCCATAGGCGGGCTGGCCGTTGGCGAGCCCACAGAGGTGATGTATGAGATGATAGACCTTGTGCACGGTATCCTGCCGCAGGACAAGCCGCGCTACCTGATGGGCGTAGGTACCCCGGCCAACATACTTGAGGCAATCGCTCTTGGAGTTGACATGTTTGACTGCGTAATGCCCACCCGCAACGGCCGTAACGCCATGCTGTTCACCAAAGACGGCATAATAAACATACGCAACAAGAAATGGGAGGATGCCTTTGAGCCCATTGAGGCTGACGGTGCGTCATACGTGGATACACTCTACACCAAGGCTTACCTGCATCATCTGTTCAAGGCGCAGGAGTATCTGGCTCTGCAGATTGCCTCCCTGCATAACCTGGCATTCTACCTGTGGCTGGTACGCGAGGCCCGCAAGCATATCATGGCCGATGACTACCACACATGGAAAGACATTATGGTAAAACGTGTAATGCAACGACTATAAAAACAAGAGCAGATATGAAGCGAATGTTCAGACATCGGCTACTTACCCGTCTAGACTGGTACATCATCAAGAAGTTCCTGGGAACATATTTCTTCTCAATAGCCCTTATCATTGCCATTGCCGTTGTATTTGACTACAATGAACA
>JAFZKA010000068.1 GCA_017551925.1 Bacteroidaceae bacterium
ACGGAACACCAAAGACTATAAATATTAAATACATTCCCATATTCAGTTCTCCTTATTACTTTTCTTATTCGTTAATACTAATCCTACAATAAGTGTCAAGACAGCTACTATCGTACCAACCACATAGATAGTAGAACTATCAGAAACATCTTTAAAGAGAGAAGAAATCACCACACCTGTTGTTACATACTTAGAAATATCCATCAGATATTTCCCTAGATTCTCAATCCAGGTACTCTGGATTTCAACCACCTTTTCCTCTGCTCTCAACTGTTTGTTCAGCAAAGGTTTAGATTTAGAGTGTTTTGTTGTCATAGATTATAATTGTTATTCATAATGAATTAGATAATGCAAGAATACAGCTTTCTTGCTTTATTTCCAAATTTCCATGATACAAAAAGATTGTTCAGGACACGAAGCCCGAATTTGAAAAAAGCAACCTCTATATAATTACACACTCTAGTGACACAAATGGACCAATCCTGTGTCATTTCCGTTTGTAGCAGTCCTTCTTGTCGCAGATGCCGCAGGTGTAAGGCAGATAGCGGACATCGGGGCCTACACCAATGATGCCGCTGACAGATTTCATGGGAAGCATCAGGCAGGATTCTGTGAGCTCAATGCCGCAGGGATTCTTTTCGGGGAAAAGGCTGAACAGTGCGGGTTGTGCCGATACGTGCCAGCCGCAATAGCCCGGGCTGAAACGGTTGGTGCGCTTGAATCCTGACGGATCAATCTCTTTCTGGAGCACGGTTTCCATGTAATCGGCCACACTCTCAACTATCTGGCTGCCCACGCAGTCCATAGCGTAGGTCTGGAACATGTCATCACGGCGCTTTACAGCATCCATCCACTGGAAGTATCCGTTGCCGACCGTTGCCACAAACACGGCAAACTTTTGAGCGCCGCGCAACTGTCGGCAGATTATCTTGCCTGCATCAAACGTAACAGGGCCTTTCTCCCCTATCAGTGTAAATTGATTAGCCTCAAGGTCAAGCGTTCCGTCAACAATCACGTACTTGAACTGCGGGCGAAGGAACTGGGCACATTCTCTAAGCAGATACTCAACAGCCTTGCGCGTCTGTTCATCAGGCTCGCTGTCCTTATACCCCATAAAGGAATATACCTCCTTTAAAGGTATCTCAAGACGATTCATATCTAACTGCTCCCAAGCCATAATCTTTTTTTGCTTCAGTCGATGACACAATAGGGTCGTTTCCCTGTGTCATTGGCAATCACCCGTAAAAAGGATGACACAGGGAAACGACCCTATTGTGTCATCAGGAAGTTGCGGAAATCTGCGTAATCTTTGCTGAGAGCCACACTCTGCTTGGTGCCCTTCATGAAGGCCTGCAGACGGGCGGGAATCTCAACGTCACCGCCGGTAATGACATCCACCTTCTCCTTGAACTTGGCGGGGTGTGCGGTCTCAAGGAACACGCCGTACTCACCCGGCTGGAGCTGCTCCTTCAGTGCACGATAGCCGCATGTTCCGTGCGGGTCAAGCAGGTAACCGGTGCGCTCGTAGCAATCCTTCAAGGTCTCCTTGATCTGAGCATCGGTATAGGTTGCACCGCCTATATGGCCTGCAATATCCTTGTGTGAGCCGCCGTACAGGGCAAGCACACGTGCAAAGTTGCTGGGATCACCCACATCCATTGCGTTGGCCAGAGTCTGGACCGACGGTTTGGGGCTATAGACGCCGCTCTTAAGATAGTTGTAGAATATGTCATTGGCGTTGTTGGCGGCAATGAAACGCTTTACGGGCAGTCCCATGAACCAACCAAAGAGGCCGGCTGTGATGTTTCCAAAATTACCGCTGGGCACGCAGATAACCAGGTTATCGGCCTTGCCCAGACGCTTCATCTGAGCGTAGGCGTTGAAGTAGTAAAATGCCTGCGGCAGGAATCTGGCCACATTGATTGAGTTGGCCGATGTCAGCTTCATCCTCTGGTTCAATTCTGCATCCATAAAGGCGTTCTTGACCAGCGCCTGGCAGTCATCAAACACACCGTCTATCTCAACGGCGGTGATGTTGCGCCCAAGAGTGGTGAACTGGCACTCCTGAATGGGGCTCACCTTGCCTTTGGGATAGAGCACATACACGTGCACGCCATCCACGCCCAGAAATCCGTTTGCAACGGCGCTTCCGGTATCGCCCGATGTGGCCACCAGCACATTTACCAGCTGTTTCTCCTCCCTGTTGAAGTATCCCAGCAGGCGGGCCATGAAACGTGCTCCTACATCCTTGAATGCAAGTGTGGGACCGTGGAACAACTCCAGTGAGTATATGTTATCCTCAACCTTGACAACGGGAGTCTCAAAAGCCAGTGTGTCATAGACAATGCGCTTAAGGTCATCGGCGGGAATATCCTCACCAAAGAACGCCTTGGCAACCTCAAATGACATCTCCTGGAATGTCATCTTGTCTATGCTGTCAAAGAACTCCTTTGGCAACTTGTTAAGGCGCTCAGGCATGTAGAGACCGCGGTCAGGAGCAAGTCCGCGAACCACCGCGTCACGCAGGGTCACGTCATCGGACTTATGGTTTGTGCTGTAGTATTTCATTTCAATGATAGGAATATCTTAGTGAATTCTGTGCCCT
>JAFZKA010000069.1 GCA_017551925.1 Bacteroidaceae bacterium
CATGAGATTGAGAAACGCGGTGAAGAACTGGAGCATCAGGATGACGATGACGACGATGATGATGAGCATGAGCACCACCATCATCATGACCACGATGATCATGACGACGATGAAAATGACCACAATGAGGAGCATCATCACGAGCACCATCACCACCATCATCATGACCATGAAGGCGGTGAGGTTGAGGAGTACGGCATAGGTACATATGTATATTACGCACGCCGTCCAATGGATCTGAACCGTTTTGACTGGTTCGTATCAAAACGCTGGCCCAAGGGGGTCATCCGCACCAAGGGAATGTGCTACTTTACTGACGAATTTGATATATGCTACCTGTTTGAGCAGGCCGGCAAGCAGATGAGTCTCAAAAACGCAGGGCAGTGGTACGCCACCATGCCTGAGAACCAGTTGGCAAACATGCTACGATCAGACCCTACTTTAGCCGCTGATTGGGATGAGGTTTACGGTGACCGCATGCAGAAACTTGTGTTCATTGGGCAAAATCTTGATAAAACGTATATCAAGCAGGAATTGGACAAATGCTTAACAGAATAGGAACGGTTCCTCACGTGTGTTTTTCGGGGTATCGGTATAGGAAACCATGGCCGCCCGTGGGCTTGTGAACGGGAGGGGCCCGCGCCGTAGGCGTGGGAGGGATAGCGCCCCTCTGGGGCGCGTAGTTTCAGATACTGATACCCCGAAAAACACATGGGAGGAACCGTTCCGGGAAAATCCAAAAAACAGATAACAAGAATGGAAGAACTTGAAAACATATTAGCGGAGCACGGGATCAAAGCCACAGCTAACAGGCTGCTGGTTTTGAAGGCGTTGGCAGAGTGTCATCGGCCCGTCACTATGGCTGAACTGGAGGACAAGATTGACTCCATTGACAAGTCCGGCATATTCCGCACCCTGATGCTTTTCAAGGAGAACCATCTGCTGCATCAGATTGATGACGGCTGCGAGGGCGTACGCTATGAACTGTGCCATGCCCACGGTGATGTGGATGATGACCGTCACGTGCATTTCCATTGCGAGGTCTGTCACCGCACATTCTGTCTTGAGGATACTCCCATACCCGCCGTAACCTACCCTGACGGTTTTCTGGTTGAGACTGTAAACTACATGGCCAAGGGCATATGCCCTGAGTGCGCAAAAAAGAGAAAATAATGGAAAAGGTTCTGCTACATACATGCTGCGCGCCATGCAGCGGAGCCATCATAGAGTGGATGCTGGCAAACGGCTACAAGCCCACCATCTACTACTGCAACCCCAACATATACCCATTTGAGGAGTACCAGGTACGCAAGCAGGAGTGCTCCCGTTACGCTGCCGCGCAAGGTTTGGAGATAGTTGATGCCGATTATGACCACGCCGAATGGCAATGCTGCGTAAAAGGACTTGAGGGAGAGCCTGAACGCGGAGCACGCTGTCTGGAATGCTTCAAGATGCGCCTTCTGAGCACCGCCCGATATGCATCGGAACATGGGTTTACCCTATTCACATCTACCCTTGATTCAAGCAGATGGAAACGCCACGACCAGATAGTAGAGGCCGGACAGTGGGCAGCGGCGCAGTTCTCGGGCCTTACCTTCTGGGACAAGAACTGGCGTCAGGGAGGCCTGCAGGAGCGCCGCTCACAAATCATTAAGGAGCAGGATTTCTACAACCAGCGCTACTGCGGCTGCGAGTTCAGCATGAGCGCCATGCATGATGACAAGAAGATGGCCCGCCAGCGTATTAAACGCCTCATCTCTGTCATGACTCCGGAGCAAAAAGCAGCACAGTCTGCCGCCATTTGGAAGCGTCTGGAGCAGAATCAGGTTTTTAACAATGCAACTGACATCCTGATATACTGGTCAATGGATGATGAGGTCCAGACACCCGCGTTCATTGAGAAATGGGCCACAAGCAAACGTTTTTACCTGCCCTCCATACAAGGCGATGACCTTGTAGTAAAACGTCACGCAGGCATCTCCACCCTCACTCCGGGGCAGAGTTTCAGCATACCCGAGCCTACGGGTGAGCCCGTACAGGACCTGAGCCACATAACACTTGTAATAGTTCCGGGACGTGCATTTGACGCCCAAGGCAACCGTATGGGCCGCGGCCGCGGATTCTATGACCGTCTGCTGCCACAACTTCCGCACGCCGTCAAGGCCGGAGTCTGCTTTGACTGCCAGAAACTGCCCTGCGTTCCGACCGATGACAATGACATTAAAATGGATTTTGTAATATGATACTCTGGTACTCCGGATGCGGCAATAGCCGTTTTGTAGCCGATACCCTATCACGTAATTTAGGTGATGACAACATGGTATTCATCCCTGATGCCGCCCGCCAAGGAACTATGCTGGAATTCGGCTCGGATGAAGTACTGGGCATTGTATTCCCCGTCTATTCATGGTCTGTACCCAAACTGGTATCAGAGTTCCTGCGCACAGTAATTATTAAAGGTAAGCCTAAGTACATATTCGCAGCCTGCACCTGCGGTGATGAGACAGGCCTTACGATAAAGCACCTCAAAAAGGATTTGAGTAAGCAAAACTTGACACTTGACGCATTCTTCTCATTCCAGATGCCGGAAACCTACGTGAACCTGCCCGGTTTCAAACTTGACACCCCCCAGAAAGCGGAATCCAAGATTAACGGAACCAAGGAGAATCTGAAAGAAGCGGTCAGACTCATCAAGGAACGCGCCAAAGGAAACTATGACCGTCTAAAGGGAGGATCATCATTCCTTAAATCAAATATCCTCAAGCCCCTCTTCTACGGCCTGCTTATAACCGACCGCAAGTTCCGTGTATCAGACGCCTGCATAGGCTGCGGTATCTGTGCCAAGAACTGCCCGCTGCAGAACATCACCATGCAAAATGACCGCCCCCACTGGAACGGCCACTGCACCAACTGCATGAGTTGTTATCACCGCTGCCCCAAGAGCGCCATAAACTTTGGCAAAGCCACCCTCAACAAAGGCCAGTACTATTTCAAATTGAAATAAGTCTTGCGATTTGCAGAAGCAGAACTGTCAGTTTGGGGAGTATCAGTGACTTGGCGTTAAGCGCGGGCCCCTGGAAGATCCCGTTAAAAACGGCGCTTGTCCGACGACGATTAGACACCATAGGTGGCTAAGATGGAGGAGTTCGCCGTTTAGGGTCTGGAAGGGAGTTCGCGTAGCCAAGGAGCGTTGACTCCCCAAACTGACAGTTCTGCGCCGTTTCAGATACTGATACCTAAAAAAGTTCCCCGGAATAACTCACAAAAAGAATGGCGATCCATTGGACCGCCATTCTATTTAGATTTTCAGTTCTTAAAGCACCTCAAAGTCGATTGACTGCAAATCCTTGTCTGCTGAAGATGAGCCGTAGAGCAGCTTGTAGTGGCCGCTGAAGGTTGAAACCTCATCAATCTTCTCGTCATAGTACTGGAATGACTTGCCGGTCAGAGTGATAACGGCGTTGCCGGTCTCACCAGCCTTAAGAGTGATGCGCTGGAATCCCTGGAGACCCTTGATAGGAGCAGCCGGATTGTCAAGACTCTTAACGTAAACCTGAACAATCTCAGTACCCTCACGCTTACCGGTATTGGTAACAGGAATGGTGATGGTAACGCTGCCGTTCTTCTTCATTGAGTTCTTTGAGATGGTAGCCTGACCATATTTATAAGAGGTGTAACTCAGACCGTAACCGAACGGATAGAGAGGCTCACCCTTGAAGTAACGGTATGTACGGTTCTCCATTGAATAGTCAGTGAACTCAGGCAACTGGTCTGTTGACTTGTAGAATGTAACAGGCAGTTTTGCGCTGGGGTTGCAGTCACCGTTCAGGATCTCGGCAAGAGCCTGGGCACCGCCCTGACCGGGATACCAAGCCTGGATAAGGGCATCGAACTGATCCTCAAGTGAACCGAATCCCATGCATGAACCGGCGCAGTCAACAAAGATAACGGGCTTGCCGGTAGCGTGCATAGCACGGATCAAGCGCTGCTGAACAGCAGGAATCTCAATATCGGGCTTATCGCCGCCCTCACCCTCCATTGAAGGAGTGATACCGCCGATGATAATGATAGCGTCAACATTCTGGTCAACCAGTTTCTTGCCAAGATCCTCAAACTCAGCAATCTTCTGTACGCAGAACTGAGCGTTCAGGCGTGCAAACTGACCTGTAGCGTGAGTGTACTCAACCTTGATATCGTAGGTCTGACCCTTTACAACCTTGAATGACTTGAGCTGCTGCATTCCGCCGCCACGACCAAAGCCGCCAAAACCGCCGCCGAATCCGCCGAATCCGCCACGGCCACCCTGAGCAGCCTTTGACTCCTCAACCAAACGGCCGTTCACATAGAGCTTGTAACCGTTGTCTGAACTGATGTTGTAGTTCATATCACCTGTAAACGGAGCGACCAGTTTACCGGTAAGACGTGCAGAGATGTTGTCAGACTGATCCAGGCCCTCAACAAAGTTGTAAGCACCAAAGTTGCTGAAGTTAACCTCTGTATAGTTACCTGTTACAGCAGGAGCGCCGCTGAAATTGGTATTCTTCCAGAACTCGCCCTTAAGACCCTTACCATCATTGATGTCTTGTGTGTAGTAAGTTGTGTAGTATTCATTGCGAATCTCACAAGCCTTGTCATAAACAATCTCAGTATTCGGGAAATATTTCTTGATACCGTCCAGGAGTGTACGGGTATGCTCCTGTGTGGGACTGCCACCGTACTCACCGTTCATCATGCTGGCATCGTTGGCATTAGGACCTACTACAGCCAGTTTCTTGATATTCTTGTTCAAAGGAAGAACACCGTTGTTCTTGAGCAGAACCATTGACTGACGGGCAGCCTCAACTGCCAACTGGTCATTCTTCTCACTGCTGATGACATCCTCACCGAAATCAGCCCAAGGCAGCATCTCGGCAGGATCAAACATACCAAGTTCAAAACGGCCTTTCAGTACGCGGCGCAGGGCGATGTCGATGTCGGCCTCGTTTATCTTACCGTCCTCAAGACCCTTGGTCAATGACATGAATGCCTTACCGCACTCAAGGTCTGTACCTGACAGAACAGCGTCAACAGAAGCGCTCTCTGCATCGGGATGAGTTCCGTGCTGGTTCTTGTTATAGAAATTGTTGATGGCGTCGCAGTCAGTCAGAACGATTGCCTTGTAACCCCACTTTTCACGCAGGATATTGGTGAGCAGACGGTCGCTGGCGCAGCAGGGCTCGCCCTCATAGCGGTTGTATGCGCACATAACTTCCTGTACGTTACCCTCCTGTACCAGAGCCTTGAAAGCAGGCAGGTAGGTCTCCCACAGGTCACGCATTGAAACCACTGCATCATAGCGGTGACGCTGGCTCTCAGGACCGCTGTGAACGGCATAGTGCTTGGCGCAGGCGTGAGTCTTGTAGTATTTGTCATCATCGCCCTGCATACCCTTTACGTTGGCAACACCCAGAACGCTCATGTGGTAAGGATCCTCACCGTAAGCCTCCTGACCGCGGCCCCAACGGGGATCACGGAATATGTTTACGTTGGGGCACCAGAATGTAAGTTCTGGATTGCCGGGAACATAGTTGGCTCCCATCTGAACATTGAAAATGTCATGGTTGGAACGGTTCCAGTTGGCACGTGCCTCATCAGATACTGCACTGAACACATCGTAAACCAGGCTCTCATTAAATGATGCACCCATACCGATAGGCTGCGGGAATACAGTGTATCCACCCTGACGTACGCCGTGGCAGGCCTCTGACCACCAGTTGTATGAAGGTATTCCAAGACGGTCCACTGATACGGACTTGTTCATGATAAGTCCTACCTTCTCCTCAGGGGTAAGCAACGACATAAGGTTATCAACTCGCTTGTCAACTTTAAGTTTAGGATTCTGGAAAGCATATTCATACTTTCCGCCGCCGCATGATGCTAAAAGTGCAACGGCAGCAACAGCAATGATGCCGGATAATTTCTTCATAATGTTCAGTTTAGTTATTTTGATTTAGTTTTTTTCTGAAATGGCACGCAATTTACTAAAAAAATTTCACTCCACATTAATATTTGGCTTGGAGTATTTCTGAGGTATCCAGCACTCCTTTTACATAAGTGTCATGGCGCACATATCCCACACCTTTACAATACCATGTGACATTATAAACATTGCGGTTGTGTCCGGGACCGGTTTCATGCTTGTTTTCAGCCACCACAATACAGTCAAATGTACCTGCCGGAACTTTAATTGTTTCACGTCTTAACACCTTGCGGTTATTAACTATGACAGAGTATGTGAGTGGCCCGACCTTGGCTTGAGCCACAACCGGGAGCAGAGTATCACCCGGTTCAATATCTGCAGGCAGGCTTGAAAGTACGCCTGAACCGGTCGCGCTGACACCTGTTCGTGCTTTTATATATGAAGCCATAGCCTCGCCGATATCCAGGCGCAAGTTACCGGTCCCGTTTTCAACCCAGGTTGTCTCAATCACATTTGAACGGTATAACGGTTTGCCGCTCTGTTTGGTAAAGACTGACTCCGTGGTATATTTGGTATGATTGCCTGAATGAGTCTCATCAATAACGCGCACCTTATGACGCCAACGGAAACTGCCATCAGAAGCATCCCTTCTTACATATTCAAGTGTAATGTCCGATCGTTCAAGGAAATATCCCTGAGCAAACATATTCGTACTCCAAAGTGCAAGAACGCACAAAAGGAGCATAATCCTCATTTTTTGTACAACTGACATACCGGATACAAAAATAATCCATTTAGTTCATTTTTATAGAAAATTAAGTATTTTTGCACCAACCTTTAATAGTCTTAATTTTTTAATTATGAGAAAATTACTCCTTACGTTCCTTGCTGCCGCATTCTGCGCAGTATCATCAAACGCACAATTCCTGAACAGACTTACTGAAAGAGCCGCCCAAGCCGCTGAACGTGGTGTAAGCAGAGCAGTAGAAAAATCAGTTGAAAAAACCACAGAGAAAGCAACTGAAAAAGTACTGGGTACAGCAGAAAAGGCTGTTGAAAAAGAGGTTGACAAGGCCGCCAATGCTGCAGCCGATGCCGCCACAAACGCCACCAAGGCATATACTGACGCCGTAATAGAATCAGCAAATGAGGCAAATGCTGCAGCCGCAGAACTCAACCGAGTAACTGATTCCATCCGTGTAGCCAACGGTCAACCCACAGGTGCTTCAGGCGCAGGTCTGGCAGGACTGATGGGCTCATATATGACACTAATGGGTGCCGGCACACCTACCCTTGAGGACAAGGGAAATGAGTTGCTCCTGTCATGGGATTATGTAGGTTTCAAGTTGGAGTGGCTCGCCAAGTTCAAGGGTGAGAATTGCTCTGAATCAAAGATGATGTACACACACCAGACCCCTGAAATGGCCATTCAGTACTATCGTGAACAGATAGACGGTCTTGACAAGGATGAGGCCAAAAAATGGTCTGTTGACGGCAAGACAGTTACTGAAGACAACACTGATGAGTACTCTGACAAAGACAAGATAGCAGTCAAGGCCGCCATGCAGCAGATTGTGCTCTCCATGGGCGGTAAACTGGAATAAGAAACAACCTATTTACAAATCAATTAATAAAAACAATGAAAAAATTATTCTTTTTAGGCTTCATTGCCGCAACCGTTTTTGCATTCACAGCATGTGATAAGGACTCCAATGGTGATTCTTCAGATGAGATTAAGGGCAATCTGGAGGAATCAAAAGACGGGCTCTCACTTAAATTATCTCTTTCTTATGGCGAATACAGTTATGAAGACGTTGCTCAGTTTGAAGTAGTTACTAACCAAAGAACTAATCTCACTGACACAATCTGTACATCTTATATCTCCAAACAAACATTTTCTACAGCACAAGAAGCACAGAACTATCGCAATTATTTAATTAAGAATCTGAAACTTAAAGAATCAAGCATAAAGATTGATGGCAAAACTGTTACCTACAATGATGAGGATAACATTGGATGCCCAAAGAAGGAGATAAAAGAGATGATGAAATCCATATATAATGAAGCCAAGAATAAAGAATTCTGGAATAAAGCCAATGATTCTGACCCATATAATCAGAATGGAGGAAATGGCCAGAACACTAATTCACGAGTATCTTTCAGCTCATCAGACTTCGAGGCAGAACTTTCTTATACGGCAGGATATACCACATTAACCCATTTGGCATCTTTCGAGATTGATTCAGAGTCTGCAACAGATACTATCTGCAGTTCTTATATTATCACACAACAATTCATTAACGCAGAGGCTGCCAATGCATTCTATCAGACATACTCACAAGAATACTCTGAAGAAACTGTTACAATTGACGGTGTCAATGTTACCTATACACAAAACGCTTTCGTGGGTGATAGTAAAGAATATGTTATGATCTATATGAAATCCATCTATGAAATGCAGAGTAATCCATCCCATTATTTCCAAGATGAAACAAATGGCAATTTCTTTTAGCGGGAATTAATCAGCACGCAGGCTCCACCTCCGGGTGCGAGCCTGATTTTTATTGTTGATTTGCGGGTTACAGTCTGCGGCTCATAGGTAACGTATGTCTCGCGGTTGGTGCGGTAGTGGGTATCCTCAGCGTCGGTATTGATTGTGGCGATGAACTTACCCTTGCCAAGGAAACTCAGTGGGATGCTGACCTCACGTGCATCCTCATTGGTGGCTGCACCTATCAGCCAGTCACCGTCCTTGTTCTGGCGGGCCATAACGATGTACTCACCAATCTCACCGGCCAGAGTGATGCTCTCCTGCCAGGGCTGCTTCTCGGCACTGAGGAACTCCAGCAGTGACGGGTATTTATGGTAATACTCCGGAATATCCGGAATCACGGTAGCACCGGACCATGTTATCAATGTACGTGCTATCTCACCGGTTACGGTGCTGGGCACCTCCTGATTGTTATCCTTACGTGTGGTTCGGCCCTGATGCAACTCCAGGAATCCGTTGTTCTGGTCAATGGGACCGGCCACCATATTCACAAAGACCGATGTTACAAAGGTCTTGGGCTGGAAAATCTGTCGGCCGTCCAGCTGAGCCTTGCAGTACTCGCGCGTAACGGCGTTGGGATACGTGCGCATCTGACCAAAGGGATGCACCGGATAATCGTGATAATCAACCATAAGGTGATGCTTGGCGCAAAGAGCCGTAATCTCCTGGGTCTTGCGGTTTTTCTCCTGCGGATTTCCGTTCATGAAGCCATATTTCACGCCGCTTGCACCCCACTCCTCATACTGGGCTAGAGTCTCCTCAATGGGATAGTTGGTACCGGCCACATCATTCAGGTAGAGCCAAACGCCCACACCCTTATCCTTACCATATTTAATAATACGCTGAACGTCACGCGCCTTGTCACCCTTGGTAGGATCAGAATCCTTCTCAAACTCCGGACCATACCAGTTGGCATCCAATACCAAGCCCTGGAATCCCTGCTCGGAGGCAAAATCAATCATCTTGACCCAGGAGTCATAATTCATGCCATAGTGATAACCCTCCCAGACTGCACCGTCAATACGCCAATCCCAAAGGTAAACGCCCGGACGCACCCAACTGAAATCACCCTGAGGCTCGGGATTAAGCAACTCAATCAAATGAGAATCCACCAGATCACCGGGAGTGCGGCCCACCATCAGCACACGCCACGCACCCTGGAACAATGAGCAAGGCTCATTCTTTTCAGAAATCACGCTGAAACTTGTTGAGCCGGCCTCAGAATGCAGACGCATAGGCCAGCCCTTGGCATCCAAATCAGCCTCATGTAACGCAAGGTACAGATCTTCGGCCGCCTTGATTGTCATCAGGGGCAGACGCTCACCGTTTGCATCAGACAGTTTTTCCGGGCCAATATTATGACGTTCACCATTATAGTACCATGCTGTATAGTCATCTGCAAAGTTGAATTCAGTACGCTCGTAGCAAGAGGGCTCATCCATATCTATAAATGAATTTCTGAATGCGACTCCGTCATTATAGACACGCACTTCAAAACACTCCATTTTTTCTGATTCCATATTCAGGACAGCGACCCAAGAGTTGTAAACATCCTTTACGACACTGCGCTTTCCCCAAACCGGACGGTAATCTCCCTTGTGCTTTTCTGGCTTTTTTGTCTTCATCTGGATCTGAGCCACCTTAACGGACGCCTCGTTCGGTGTATAAGAGAATCCGGTTCCTGACCAGTCAATCACATTGTTACCATTTATAGCAACTTTATAGATAAGCTGCTGGTTATCATCAACCTTAAAGATGAAACATATCTTCTTATCAGGTGATTTAATCTCATAAACCTTACTCTCAGCACTTACCCGGCAAAGGAATGATACTGCAAACACTGCAAGTAAAAGAACTTTTCTCATAATCATATTATTTCTGTGCCAAAGGTATAAAAAAATAGCGCATTAGGAGCGATTTGCGATGTTGAGTTCGGAACTGAAATCCGAATGAGCACATCAGGAAGCGCCCAGCACGCGTTAAAGTTCGTTAAGGCGCACGCGCGCGCGAGTCGATTGTTTAAATTTGCGACTTTAATAGACAACCTTAAACTATATGAGCAAAACTACCAAATGGGCGCTTATTGCCGTCATAGTAATTGGCGTGGCAATATGGGGATTTTACAGTCTGAAACCAAAAACCAACAAGGATATTCCAACAGGTCCGGGCCCGATGCCCGCAGCAGGTGCACCGATAGGCCGTGGCGGCCAGACATTATTGGTTCGCTATGCAATCATGCAGCCCACAGAACTGGTGGACGGCATAAACATCAGCGGCAGCCTTATACCAAATGAAGAGGTCAACCTCTCATTCGAGACATCGGGCAAAATCACAGGTATTTTCTTTGAGGAGGGCTCAAAGGTCAGGAAAGGTCAGGTGCTGGCCAAGATAAATGATGCCCCCCTGCAGGCACAGTTAAAGAAACTGGAGGCCCAGTACCAGTCAACCGAGGACCGTCTGGCCCGCCAGAAGGCTCTCTATGAGAAAGAGGCCGTAAGTAAGGAGGCCTATCAGGATGCCGAGGCCAATTTCAACAAACTGCAGGCAGACATTGAGGAGTGCCGTGCCAAACTTGACCAGACCGAACTCAAGGCCCCGTTTGACGGAATAATAGGCCTGCGTCAGGTCAGCGTAGGTGCATACGCATCACCTAACACAAACGTAGCCACCCTTACCAACACTGAGAAGCTAAAGGTTGAATTCGCCATCCCCGAGCGTTACGCCGGCGTGCTGCAGAATGGCGCCAAACTGACCTTCACGGTTGAGGGCAGCGACGAGGTGCACAACGCACAGGTTTATGCCACCAACTCAAAGGTTGATCAGGGTACCCGCACCTATCTGGTACGTGCCATCTATGACAACTCCAAGGGTAAGCTTGTTCCCGGCCGATACGTAAGCGTAAGCCTCAATACCCGCACATTTGAGAACACGCTGGCAGTTCCCAGCGAGGCCATAATATCTGAAATGGGTATTGACAAGGTATTCCTGTACAAAGGCGGAAAGGCCATTCCGCAGGAGATTACCAAAGGCCTGCGTACCGACGCCATGGTACAGGTGCTCAGTGGCCTTAACGTAGGTGACACCGTAATTACCAGCGGCACCATGCAGTTGCGTACCGGAATGAGAGTTGAACTGAAATAATCCGGCAGCCAGATGAACATTTCAGAACTTAGCATAAGACGCCCGGTACTTGCTACAGTGCTGGTGCTCATAATAATACTGTTCGGTATCGTGGGTTACACCAGCCTTGGCGTGCGCGAATACCCGTCAGTAGATAACCCCATAATCTCCGTGTCGGCCTCCTACCCCGGTGCCAACGCTGAGGTTATTGAGAATCAGATTACAGAACCGCTGGAGCAGCAGATCAACGGTATTCCGGGTATCCGCTCGCTTTCATCGGTCAGCCAGTACGGAAGCAGCCGTATCACCGTAGAGTTTGAACTCTCTGTCGATCTTGAGACCGCCGCCAATGACGTGCGTGACAAGGTATCACGTGCCCAACGCATGCTGCCCCGCGACTGTGATCCCCCCACAGTATCCAAGGCCGATGCCGACGCCATGCCTATCCTTATGGTGGCCCTGCACTCCGATAAGCGCTCGCTGCTGGAACTGAGTGAGCTGGCCGACCTTGTTGTAAAGGAGCAGCTCCAGACCATCCAGGACGTAAGTTCCGTAATGATTTGGGGTGAGAAGCGTTACTGCATGCGTCTGTGGCTGGACCCCGTTAAGATGTCAGGTTACGGCATCACCCCCATGGACGTAAAGAACGCCCTGGACCGCGAGAACGTGGAACTGCCTTCAGGTACAATTGAGGGTAACACCACCGAACTTGAGATACGTACTCTTGGCCAGATGCACACCACTGAGGAGTTCAACAATCTGGTCATAAAGCATGACGGCACCAAGGTAATCCGATTCAGCGATGTAGGTCAGGCTGAACTCAGCCCGCGTGACATAAAGAGTTACATGAAGATGAACGGCATACCTATGGTGGGTGTGGCAGTTACCCCGCAGCCGGGCGCCAACCACATCAACATAGCCAACGCCGTATATGACCGCATGAAACTCATGGAGAAAGACCTTCCTGAGGATGTTGGTTACGAGTACGGTTTTGACAACACCCGCTTTATCCGCGCCAGTATCAATGAGGTTAAGACCACTCTGTATGAGGCATTCGTGCTGGTTATCTTCATCATATTCCTGTTCCTGCGTGACTGGCGTGTAACACTCATCCCCTGTCTGGTAATCCCTGTATCAATTGTAGGTGCATTCTTTGTAATGTACATTATGGGATTCAGTATAAACGTGCTCTCAATGCTTGCGGTGGTACTGTCGGTAGGACTTGTGGTCGATGACGCCATAGTCATGTCCGAGAACATCTACAACCGCATTGAGAAGGGCATGACACCTATGCAGGCCGGCATTGACGGTTCCAAGGAGATACTTTTTGCCATCATCTCCACCTCAATCACCCTGCTCTGCGTATTCGTACCCATCGTATTCATGGAGGGCCAGACCGGCCGTCTTTTCCGTGAATTCGCATTCGTGATAGCAGGTGCCGTAGTTATCTCAACCTTTGCGGCTCTGACATTCACCCCCATGCTCTCCACCAAGATTCTGGTGCGCCGCGAAAAGAAAAACCGTTTCTACTCATGGACAGAGCCCTTCTTTGACGGTATGAACCGATACTACAGCAAGAGCCTTGACTTTATTCTGCGCAACCGATGGATAGCCCTGACTACCATGATAGTGGCATTGGGAGTTGCCGCCTGGATGTGGTCCAAGACCCCGTCAGAGATGGCACCTATGGAGGACCGCTCACAGGTAACGGTTCGTACACAAGGCCCCGAAGGTGTAACCTACGAGTATATGCGTGATTACACCGAGCGCATAAACGATGTTGTTGATTCTATCATGCCCGATGCCAAGTTCGTGACCGCACGTGTATCAAGCGGCGGCGGTAACATACAGATAACCCTTAAGGACATAAACGAGCGCAGTTACTCGCAAATGGAGGTGTTTGAGAAACTGAGTGCCGCAGTACGCCGTGAGAACGACGCCCGCGCATTCGTGCAGCAGCAGTCATCATTTGCCGGAGGCCGTGGCGGTATGCCTGTACGCTATGTGCTGCAAGCCACAAACATTGAGAAACTTCAGGATGTGCTGCCCACATTCCTGGCACGTGTAAATGAGAACCCCGCCTTCCAGATGGCCGATGCTGACCTAAAGTTCTCCAAACCCGAGGTCCGCATATCAATCAACCGAGAGAAAGCCAACCTGCTGGGCGTAAGCACCCGCGACATTGCCCAGACACTGCAGTGGGGACTGAGCGGTCAGCGCATGGGTTACCTATACATGAACGGAAAGCAATATGATATAATTGGTGAAATCAACCGCCAGCAGCGTAACACCACCCAGGCGCTCAAATCCATCTACATGCGCAGCGGAAGCGGTGATATGATACAGATGGAGAATCTGGTCGATCTTAAAGAAGATATCGCACCACCCCGTCTGTACCGTTACAACCGATTCGTATCGGCCACCGTATCGGCCGGACTGGGTAAGGGTTACACTCTTGGTCAGGCCCTTGATGAGATGGACAAGATTGCCAAGGAGACTCTTGACGATACATTCCGCACCGCCCTTACCGGTGAGTCAAAGGATTTCCGCGAGAGTTCAAACAGCCTGCTCTTTGCATTCGGACTGGCTCTGCTGCTTATCTACCTTGTGCTGGCAGCACAGTTTGAGAGTTTCAAGGATCCGCTCATAGTTATGATTACCGTGCCGCTGGCTGTATTCGGAGCACTGGTATTCATACGCGGTGGCGGACAGACCATGAACATTTTCAGTGAGATTGGTATAATAATGCTTATAGGACTTGTTGCCAAGAACGGTATTCTGATTGTGGAGTTCGCCAATCAGAAACAGGCCGGCGGCATTGACAAGGGTGAGGCTATCCGCCAGGCCGCAGTACAGCGCCTCAGGCCTATCCTTATGACCAGCACATCAACCATGCTGGGCCTGCTGCCGCTTATGTTCGCCCACGGTGAGGGCAGTGCCGGACGTGTGGCAATGGGTACAGCCGTAGTAGGCGGTATGCTTATCTCAACCTTCTTTACAATGTACATTGTACCTGCCGTTTACAGTTACATTTCAACTGACCGTAAAACACAGAAGAAAAAGGAATGAAACCATACAGAATACTATCCGCAGCCGCAGCGCTTGCATTGAGCATAGGCGCCCAGGCACAAATAATGACTCTGAAGGACTGCCTTGAAGCAGGCATCAGTGAGAGTTATCAGATAAAACTGGTCAATATCTCTGAGGAGAAGGCGGCCAACAATGACTCATGGGCATATGCCGGAGGCTCACCTACCCTGAGCGCCACAGGCAGTTATTCAGGTTCTCTCTCAAGCAATGACGCCACCCTGACATCCGATGGCTCCACTGTCTCCAACCGTAACGTATTGGATCACACCTTAAGCGCACAACTGCGTGCTGACTGGACTGTATTTGACGGATTCAGCATACAGGCCACACGCAACCGCCTGGAAGAGTTGCACAATCAAGGCGTCATACAAACCCGTATTACCATTGAAGATTATATAGCCAGTCTGACTACAGAATACTACAACCTTGTGCGCCAGACCATTCACCTTAAGAATCTGGAATATGCAGCATCATTGTCAAAGGAGCGTCTGCGCATAAGCAGCGAGCGCTATGACATGGGCGGCAACTCACGTCTTGAAATGCAGCAGGCACAGGTCTATTTCAACTCAGACAGCGCCAAGAGCCTCAAACAGCACGAGTCAGTGGCATCGGCCAACATACGCATTAACCGGCTTATGTCAAATCAGGACCTGCGTTCCGTACATGTGGCTGCTGACACAGCAATCAACCTGCTTACAGGCCTTGACTACGAGTCTCTCTATGAGGATATGATGAAAACCAATGCATCACTCCTGCGCGCCGAGAGCAACCGCACACTTGCCCAACTGGACCGCCGCACCGTCCAGGCTCGCAACTATCCGTACCTTAAAGTAAATGCCTCATACGGTCTGTCACATAACATCTACGGCAACAGCACATACACTGACCGTACCAACTGGGGCCCATCATTCGGTGCTACCGTAGGCATAAACCTGATAACCGGCAAGCAGCGTGTTCAGGAGCGCAACGCCCGTCTTGATGAACTTACCGCCGATATCACCATCGACCAACTGGAATTGCAACTCCGTGCCAACCTGGATGATTTCTGGCAGGCCTATCAGAACAACCTGATGCTGCTTGAACTGCAGGAACAGAACCTCAAGACTGCCCAGGAGACCATGGAGATAGCCCAAGAGCGCTACCTGCTGGGTAACCTCTCCGGCCTTGAAATGCGTGAGGCCCAGAAATCACTCCTTGATGCTGAGGAGAGCCTCCTCCAGGTCCAGTACGACACTAAGGTCTGTGAGATCTCCCTCCTCCAGATCAGCGGAAGAATTATGCAGTATTTAGAATAATTAGCTACCCA
>JAFZKA010000070.1 GCA_017551925.1 Bacteroidaceae bacterium
AGCATCTGTCAGATCTCCGTTGGCAATGTATTTCAGATCTTCTCCGTTCACAGACAGCGTTTCGCCCTTTGCCACAGTCACAGGATCACCATTCAGTGTTACGTCAGCAGTGTTATTCCTACATCCGGAGAACGCAATATCCCCGGGGCCGGCAAAGACAAGCTGGACAATACAATAAGGAATATTGGTGCTGCCGATTATCTTACCGACAAAAGCCTTGCCGCTGGCAGGATCAAGCTGGAGATCAGTTTTAATCTCTGCCTTAACCGTGTTGTTTTCAGCGATCTGATAACGCTGGGAACCGGTTAAACCGCCAATGGATACTGTTGCCGCTCCTGCTGGTTTGATGACACGAACATTCATTTTACCGTTGAAGGAACCATTGGTCTGTGTCGTATTGGTGCCGCCCATACCGCCGACATTGACAACAAGCTCTTCATCTGTCAGTGCGGTACTCTTGTCTTCAATGCTGACATTCAGTTCATAATCAGCACTGTTATTGTCCATAAAGGCATATCCCTCACCCAGCATGGAGCCCACATAGAACTCGCCGCCATGGGACTTGACGGTTTCGCCCTGAAGAGTAATCCTGGCTCCGGTTACCTTGCAATCGGTGATTGTATCGCTCCATCCGCCGGCGACCAACCCACTGGCTGCAGCCCATGCACTTGCCCTGCTCTGAGTATTCTGATCGCTGACCGTAACGGTAACAACAGGATCGATTACAGTGATATTGGTAAGCTGACTGCCGATATCAAAACCGACAACAGGCGCTGCATATGGCGTTGCATCTGTATCGGATGCAACAGTGACGACAGGCTTCTCGATTACCAGATCATGGATGTCTGCTTTTGCAACAGCACCGAAGAGAGCGGCTTCACTGCCGGAGTATGTACCATCGTTGCGCCAGACAGCTCCTGCTGTTTCCATACCTGATACATCCGCCATATAGTTTCCTATCGTCAGGCCGGTCAGCTTATGGCCTGCGCCATCAAGAGTACCATGGAAAGCATAAGTCCAGTAGGCGGCATTGACCGTTTCGTAATTGGAGAAGTACATACCGACAGGGATCCATTGTGCCCCGGACAGGTCGATATCTTCCACCAGAATGTTCCAACCGTACAGATCCTCAGCCATGGCCTGAAGCTCATCAGCATTATGGATATAAGTAGGTTCTGCCCAACGGGCATAGACTGTCACGGTTGTTCCGTCAGTACTCTCCAGATTGTCGATGGCCATACCGGCACCGCCATAGAGGCTGGATGCGCCTGGGCAAACCTCGTATGGAGAAACACCCAGGATCAGATCGCGCTTTACAACGTTCGGTCTGGTTTGCCATCCGGCGAACTTGAAGCCTTCCTTCTTGGGAATCTCCACTTCAGGCAGGGCAGAAGTGTCTGTTGTTTCCACAGTTGCAAAGACAGTCCCGTCAGCGTCCACATACTGCACAGTATAAGTGATAGCTTCCTGAGGTGTGTTTTCCGCTGGAGTTGTTGTCTCGCCAACCTCCAGTATGGGGTGACAGACAGTATAAGTGTTCGGTTCTGTGATCTCACAGCTCCAGACGCCGTCTGCCAGTGTTACGGAAACGGGATCGTTGTTTTCCGGTTTCAAAGATAGTTCGGTTTCTGATATACGCTCCCAGATGCCGACCATGGACTCGATACCATTGTTATCGCCGCCATAGTCATAGGTGACCTTGAAGGTGTTATCTGCATTCAGGTACACATGACAACCAAGCCAGAGATCAGCGAGATCATAAAGCTCCATTCCGGTTTCGGGAGTTACAGCTGCACTGGTTTCTTCCGCTGCGCCGACTTCTGCTTTGGGATGGCAGACCGTAAATGTGTTCGGTTCCGTAACTTCACAGCTCCATACACCGCCGTCCAGAACGACCGGGAGCGGATCGCCGCTTTCCGGCTTCAGGGACAACTCTGTTTCCGATACCTGCTCCCAGGTACCGGACGCGCACACGATGCCGGACGCATCCGCTGAATAATCAAACGCGATCGTGAAGGTGCCGTCCGCCAGGATATTCACATGGCAGCCGAGCCAGTAGTCCGCCAGGTCGTACAATTCCATGCCGGTCTCGGGAACAACAGAAGATCCTTCTTCCGCACTGGCAGGAACGAACATGGGATTCAGAGCCACTGAACCGTTCATCACCATTGCTGCAATCGGTAATACAACGATGATAATGTGTTTGAACCGGCTGTTCTTCTTCATAAGCTGCTACTCCTCCTTTTTTGTCGAATAACAGGTTCTGTTTACTATCCATCATCATTTTAGTTTTTTGTTATCTCATTGTATTGCAGATTTGTCGCGAATTTCTTATAATTGTCGCGTAACGAGGAGGTGTGTTTGTGAAAAAGGAAGATTTAGTCTATCTTTGCACCATTGTTGGCAACCTCTCTGGTATTCCTGTCCGGCTTTATAAAAATGAACAAATGCTTTTTTATCACAGCGTGGTGAATCTCCCTAAAGATCCCGTTTTACTGCCGCAAAAGGATATACATTTCCAAAATGAAAACATTCATTTCTGTGTTACATCTGGTTTTTTTTACTTTGGCATTGTTAGTAGCGGGAATTATCAGATTGTGATTGGCCCCAGCCGGCAAACGGCTGCTCAGGATCAGGAATTAAGAGATATGGCTTTCGAACTGGATCTCCCCTCGGATG
>JAFZKA010000071.1 GCA_017551925.1 Bacteroidaceae bacterium
CAGTTTGGGGAGTCAACGCTCCACGGCTACGCCAGACCTCTACGGACCCTAAACGGCAAACTCGTCCTCATCGCCCCCTACGGGGTCGAACGTTCCTCGAACAGTGCCGTTTTTAACGGGATCCTCCCAAGGTCTGGCGCTATACGCCGTGTTGCTGATACTCCCCAAACTGACAGTTCTGCTTCTGCAAATCGCTGGCATTATAACGATACCCCAAATTGTTTCACATTGTGAGACCTGTGGAATATTTGTATTTTGATTTTGATTGAAATTAGAATGTTTTTCTTGAATTTGCAGTTTTCTTGTTGACTGTTTCGGGTGGGTGTAACTTTGCAGCGGAAACAGAAAACAAACACAAAACTTAAATAATATGGCTATTTACAACACTATTACTGAACTTATCGGTAAGACTCCGACAGTCAGCCTTAAGACTTTCACGGCTAACCGTGGTATCAAATCAAACATCGTTGCCAAGGTTGAATTCTTCAATCCGGGCGGATCAGTCAAGGACCGCATTGCTCTGGCAATGATTCTGGATGCAGAAAAGAAGGGAATCCTTAAGAAAGGAGGTACTATCATAGAGCCCACATCGGGCAATACGGGCGTTGGCCTGTCACTTGTGGGTGCAGTTAGAGGCTACAAGGTTATTCTGACCATGCCTGAGACCATGAGTATTGAGCGCCGCAAACTGGCTGCTGCATACGGTACTGAGATTGTCCTGACTCCGGGTGCAAACGGCATGAAGGGTGCGATTGCAAAGGCTGAGGAACTGCGTGATTCAATTCCGGGTGCAGTTATCCTGCAGCAGTTCACAAATCCCAGCAACCCTGAGATTCATGCCAAGACCACCGGTAAGGAGATTGTGGCCGATGCAAAGGAATCAGGTGTAACGGTTGACGCTTTCATTGCAGGCGTTGGTACCGGCGGTACTGTTAGCGGTTCGGCTATTGCAATCAAGGAGGCTTTCCCGAATGCACGTATCATCGCTGTTGAGCCTGAGTCATCGGCCGTACTGAGCGGTAATCCAAGCGGTCCGCACAAGATTCAGGGTATTGGTGCAGGTTTTGTTCCTGATAACTTTAACCGCAGCATTGTTGATGAGATTCTGCCGGTAAGCAATGAGAACGCTTTTGAGACGGCTCGCGCTCTGGCTAAGGAGGAAGGTCTGCTGGTTGGTATCTCAAGCGGTGCTGCAGCTTATGCTGCAAGCGTGGTTGCTTCACGTCCTGAGTTTGCCGGCAAGAACGTATTTGTTCTTCTGCCCGACACTGGCGAGCGCTACCTCTCTACCGCCCTCTTCTCTGCTGAGTAATTTCTCGCAGAAAGCGCAGAAATCGCAGATATTAAAAACGTCCGGAAACATCCGGACGTTTTTTTGTGGTCGCTTCGCTCAAAATTGTTGAAAAATCAATCGAAAATCATTTTGAAAGATTTTTGTTCAGATTTTCTTTAGATTTTGAGGCCGTAGGCCGACCTATTCTGCGATTTCTGCGATATCTGCGAGAAATTAATTCTGCGTGGAAACGGCTTTGGTGGGCGGTTGCTGATGGTTGCGGGCATCGGTGGCGATGGCAACTGACTGCGCGAGTTCACGGAATGCAAGTCCGGTGATGGTGTCGGGGTTGAGCGCAACGGGAGTACCGTTATCGCCGCCCTCGCAGATGCTCTGGACTATGGGGATTTGTCCCAGCATCGGCACGTTCAGTTCTTCGGCCAAACGTTTGCAGCCCTCCTTTCCAAACAGGTAATATTTGTTCTGCGGGAGTTCGGCAGGTGTAAACCAGGCCATGTTTTCTACCAATCCCAGAACAGGTACGTTCACCTTTTCATTGCGGAACATGTCGATTCCCTTGCGGGCATCGGCCAGGGCAACCTCCTGCGGGGTGCTTACCACTACGGCGCCGGTTATGCCAAGCGTCTGCACCAGTGTCAGGTGGATATCGCTTGTGCCGGGAGGCATGTCTATGATAAAGTAGTCCAGTTCACCCCAATCGGCATCGGCAATGAGTTGTTTGAGGGCGTTGCTGGCCATTGCTCCGCGCCATAGAACGGCCTGCTCGGGGTCAACAAAATAGCCTATTGAAAGCAGTTTGATTCCGTACTGCTCAACGGGGATTATCAGGTCGCGGCCGTCCTTGTTCTCGGCATACGGGCGTGCGCCCTCGGTGTTGAACATCTTAGGCATTGAGGGGCCGAATATATCGGCATCAAGAAGGCCTACCTTGTACCCCAGTCCGGCTAATGCTACAGCCAGATTTGCGGCAACGGTTGATTTGCCCACTCCGCCCTTGCCTGATGCTACGGCTATGATGTTCTTGACATCGGGCAACAGTTCAGGGCCTTCGGGGCGCGGGGCCTGACGGGTTTTGACGTTCACGGTCACGATAGTATCATCGCCGGCTTTGAGTTTTACGGCTGTCTCGGCAGACTTTACTATTGACTTGATGAACGGATCTGTGGGTTTCTCAAAAATCAGTGAGAACGATACTGAGTTACCGTCAATGCGGATATCGTCCTCAAGCATCTCCATTGAGATGATGTCCTTGCCGGTACCGGGATAGCGCACCGTCTGCAAGGCTTCTTTGATAAGATTTGGATATAGTGCCATAACGGCTGCAAAGTTACATCATCCTCTTTATCAAAGCAAAGAATTTGTAGGGCATGTAGCGGAAGGGCAGGTCTATCCAGGTGGGGGCTTTGACGATTGAGCGCTCGTGAGTGAAAGCGTCAAAGCTCAGTTTGCCGTGGTAGTGACCCATTCCTGAGTTGCCTACGCCGCCAAACGGGATGTTACCGTTGGCTATGTGCATGATGGTGTCGTTGATGCAACCGCCACCTGATGAGGTGCGATGTATCAGGTCCCAGCCATCGGCCTCAGAGCCAAAGTAGTAGAATGCAAGCGGTTTTTCGCGGTTTTTGATAAAGGCAGTTACCTGATCTTTGAACTGCCCGTCCTTTTTATAAATAGTTATCATTGGGAATATCGGACCGAAAATCTCATCGGTCATCACGGGGGCATCAGGGCTTACGTTGTCAAGCAGGGTAGGCTCAATGAAGCGTTCCTTACTGTCTGTGCGGCCTCCATATACTATGTCGCCGTCCTGCAGATAGTTTTTGACGCGCTCAAATGCCTTGTCTGTTACCAGGCGCACAAAGTGGCCAGACTCCTTTATCTCCTTGCCGTGCAGACGTTTAACCTGAGCGGCAAACTGCTTGATGAAAGCGTCCTTTACATCCTCATGAATAAGGATGTAATCAGGGGCTATGCAGGTCTGGCCGGCATTGAGGGTCTTGCCCCAGGCTACACGGCGGGCTGCCAGTTTGATGTTTGCACTGCTGTCAATGATACAGGGGCTCTTGCCTCCAAGTTCCAGAACCACGGGAGTAAGATTCTCTGCGGCAGCAGCCATTACCTTGCGGCCCAAAGCGGGGCTGCCGGTAAAGAATATCATGTCAAAGCGGCTGTTAAACAGCACTTTGTTTACATCACGGTTTCCCTGAACCACTGCAATGTAGTTTTCAGGGAACGCGGTGCGGATCAGTTCTTTCAATACCACCGATACGTTAGGCACGTAGGGTGAGGGCTTGAGTACGGCTGTGCATCCTGCCGATATTGCACCTACAAGCGGGTTGAGCAGTAACTGAACCGGGTAGTTCCATGGTGATACTATCAGTGCACACCCCAGCGGCTCCTTTACTACAAATGAGCTTGATGGAAAGAGAGTTAGCGGAGTGTGAACCCGTTTGCGGCGTGCCCATCGGCTTACACCTTTAAGGTGCTCGCGTATCTCTGCCTTGACAAGCCCTATCTCGGTGAGATAGGCCTCCTGGAAAGATTTGTGCAGGTCTGTCCAGAGGGCATCGGCCAACTGTTTCTCAAACTCCTGCAGGGACTGTGCCAACTTGCGTAGTTGCTCCTTACGGAACTCTATATTTAGCGTGGCACCTGTGCTGAAAAACTCTTTCTGTGAAGCTATTATAGCCTCAATTCTCTCTTGCGGGGTGTTCTCTATTGTCATTTTTTCCTTCCGGTAAAGTGGTCCATTGTGTGATAGATTCCAAAGATAGTGCCAAATACGAAATCAAACAACCATGATGGCAGAATTGCTTCCTGGAATCTTATGAAATGGAAACCGAACGGTATGCCGCGGAAGTTCTTGTTCTTTTCAATTGAGCGTACAATTTTGCGCGCTGTGTTCTCCGGGTCAAGTATGGGGAATATGGGCGATGATACGCCGTCGAACATTCCCGTGTTGATGAAGTATGGGGCAACGGTGGTGAAACGTACCTTTGACTTCATGTCATGCAGCTCAATTCGTACTGAATCTGACCAGCCTATCACGCTCCACTTGCTGGCTGCATAGACGCTCATCTTGGGCATGGATAGCATACCTGCGGCCGATGCTATATTGCATACGTGGCCACGGTTGCGTGCTATCATATCGGGTAATACAACGTGCGCCACGTTCATGGGGGCAACGGCGTTGATCATCATGGTGCGCTCAATATCGGGAGTTGTCAGCTTATCAAAAGTGGCGTTACTGGTCACGATGCCTGCGCACTGGATCAGAATGTCCACCGGACCACACTCCTTTACGGTGGCGGAGTAGGCCTCCTGGATAGAGGCCTTGTCCGATACATCCACCTTGTAGCCGCAAACTGAGCCCTTTGCGGCCAACTCACTCTTGACGAGTTCAATGTTCTGGGTGTTGATATCCCAGATTATAAGTTTTCTTGCTCCTTTCTCAAGAGCCATGCGGCCCATGATTCTGCCAATACCGGATGCTCCGCCGGTGATGACCACATTTGCGTCATTGAATTTCATTACCAATCATTTCAATCATAAACGTCGCAAAAGTACCCTTTACGCGCGTATGCGTTTGTACGCAAAAAACAATATGTGGTGAATCGTGCCGCCGCTGTGGCCAAAGTAGCACAAAAGGATAGCAAGCTACAAAAAATGTGCCTTTTTTTTGCTACCTTAGCAGTTGTAAAACTTGCTCTATGAAACAATTCAGGTCCTTTGTTCTTTCCATAGCGTTAACAGCACTCACATTGTCTGTTTGCGCCCAGCCAGGTATCACAAAGGTTACCGTATTGACAGATTCTATTCAGGAACCGGTTAATTTCCCTGTATTGTCTGTTGCTCCTGCAATTGTACATTTACCTATAGTTGGTTATTACAGTGAGACAATTCCGGTTGTCGAAGTTCAGATATCCGGCCACCCGTACCGTTTCGTATTTGATACAGGCTGCTCATATTCGTCATTCAACAGCCGCTATGTTTCTCAGTCTCCAGGTGACAGTATCGTGTATTTTGGTACGACTCAGGGTGTAAACAAATTATATAACAATGGATTGGTCAAGGTGGCTGATTTTGAGGCTGGTGGGCTTAAAGCGGATGAGTTGGTCATGATGACCTCTAACCTGAATGATAAGGACTTTCCTGTTCATGGAATAATAGGTCTGTCACTTGTCCGTGATTATGACCTGCTGTTTGACTGGCCAAACAGGGAGATTCTGCTGGTAAACCCGGACAGTACAGGCGGCATACTGGATAAGCAGTATAAAATCATAGAATCAATTCCCGTTTCGTATTATACTGATCCGTACTACATCGGTCTTGAGTGCCAGGTCAATGGAAAACCATTAAGACTTCATATCGATACCGGAGCTTACAAAACCTTATTGCCTGATGACGTAAGCAATCGGGGCAAAAGTCACTTGGCAAAAAAACCTGTCAGGAAAAAGAAAGGTATCGGGTATATGGTACAGTACAAAGAGTTCATAGAAGATAAGGTTACTATCACTCTTGGTAATCAGAAATATCGCAAAGTCAAGGTCTTGCCGGGTGAGAACACAAGGTCTGAACGGTATGAAAATGCAGGCCAGTTGGGCAACAATGTGCTCCAGCGCCAACCCATACTTATCTCCATGAATTCAGAGAAACTCCTGATTCTCAAGCATCGCAGATAATTGGCAAACCTATCTGCCGCAGCACGGATTGTTATTATATAATATACAAGAGGTTTATATACGCTTGCTGATACTCCGGTAGCCTCTCTCAAACTTTTTTCAAAAAAATCGATTATTTTTGAAAGGAATCCGTGAAATCGTTGTCTAAATGTACAAACGATTGTTTCCAAAACAGATGAAAGATTTAGAATTAGAGTTCACAAAAATGGTCAGAGAACACCGCAAGACAATATATTCGGTGTGTTACTTCTTCTCTGACAACCCGACAGTAGTCGATGACCTTTTCCAAGAAGTGTTGGTTAATCTATGGAAAGGATTTCCTGAGTTCAGAAACGAGAGCAGTATCAAGACATGGATATGGCGTATCAGTCTTAATACCTGCTGCTCTATCCAGAAAAGGAACAGCCGGAATGTGCCAACCGTTCCGCTTGCCATTGACCGTGACCTGTTCAGCGAGCAAGACCAGGTAGGCCGCCAGGTCAAGATGCTGTATGACAGGATCAACAAGCTGGAGGTGTTTGACCGCGCAATCATTCTTCTGTGGTTGGAAAGCATGAGTTATGATGAGATTGCAGCCATTGTGGGTATAACCACCCAGGCTGTTACGAGCCGTCTGTTCCGTATCAAGGAGCAGCTCAAATCAATGTCTAACAATTAAAAACGTTTGCGCTATGACTAACGAGTATATCAAATTTGATGAGCTTGAGGAGCTCAGAGATACATTCCAGCTGATGGATGAGAAACTGGACAGCCAGGAGATAGTAACCCCTGAGCAGATACGTGCAGCCACTATGGAGAAGGTGGATATGCTTGAGACTGGGGTGAAGACCACGCTGATATGGGGCTATCTGATTGGATTTCCTCTCTTGACATTGTTCTTCCACCTTTCACGCGGGCTTTCAAATGCAGCACTGTGGACTGCAGGCATATTCGGATTCATTTCAATTGTGATAAATGCATTCATACTGCGTAAGGTTACCCGCAAGGATTTTGTACGGCTTGACCTGAACACTCTGATGACCCGTGAGAGAAGGTATCGCAGAACTTTCCTTATCAGTGCTGCCGCAACATTATTATTCTGGGTTGTTTATGGATATATTTTCATAAGCGTGACTTGTGGCATTATATACACTTTTATGCTTGTGGCAATGGATATACCCAGATTCAACTTTATCAAAGCCTATAAAGAGGGACTTCAGGTAACGTTTGATGTAAGAGAAACTCTCCTGAGCCGCATAGGCAAGGTGGTAAGAGTCTTACTGCTTTCCATCTGTACCCTGGCTCTTCTTACCGGAGTTGTTCTTTATGTGATAGGTGCCTTCAAAACATATCCTGAGGTCGGGTTTAACTGGATGTTTGTTGTTATTCCGATAGCATTGTTAAGTGCAGTCATTGCTTTTATCCCCATTATCATTAATCTGGCAAAAAACAACATATTACGTGGAATGCCGACCATCTCTCTTGTAGGTTTTTCAATTGCCGTTGCCATATTTGTGGGTGTCTTTGTAGCTCAGTACATCAGTGGAGAAGATAAGACTATCTTTCCAACCCTGATAATGCTACTTGTGGCTGTATGGCTTCTGTACAGAAACTACAAAAGTAGGCATTAAGAAACTTTATCCGGTACTATAAAAGAAAGGGACGCAGCAATGTGTCCCTTTTATCTTGCAAAGATTTTGATATCTAATCAAACTTTAATAAATTTGCATTGTTGTTCCTGATTTTCATTGAAAATCCGGAATGAAGATTTCAAATTTACAATAATATGTACAAACGACTATTTGATGTAGAAAGCCAACTTGATGAGGCTATGTTCCTATTTGGAGGCCGTCAGGTTGGAAAATCCACGCTTCTCAAGGAGCGCTTTCCTGGTGTAATCTACTATGATTTACTAAAGTCAGACCTTAGACGCAGATTACGTCGCAATCCGGAGATTTTCCGCAACGCTCTCATGAAAGAACCGGAAGGAACTCTTGTGGTGGTGGATGAAATACAGAAAGTGCCCGACCTTTTGGATGAAGTACATTTTCTTCTGTTTGAAAAGCATCTTAGATTCATTCTAAGCGGTTCAAGTGCTCGGAAACTAAAGAAAGAAGGAGCAAACACCCTGGGCGGTCGTGCCGGCAAACGGACTCTATTTCCTCTTGTCTGGCCCGAGGTTCCTGATTTTGATATAGACCGTGCTGTTCAAAATGGCATGATTCCCCGTCATTATTTGGTAAAGGATGCTACTGATCGTCTTGAGAGTTATGTTGATCTATATCTAAGGGAAGAAATACAAGAAGAAGCTTTAGTTCAGGATATTGATGATTTTACCCGTTTCATGGAGGTTGCCGCCATTTCTGACGGAGAGATGCTCAACTATGAGAATATAGCTTCTGATTGTGGAGTATCGGCTAAAACGGTCAAGTCATATTTCAAAATACTGTACGACACGCTTATAGGCTATGAAATTCCTGCCTACGCCAAGGTTGTAAAGCGTAAAGTAAACCAGGCCCCAAGGTTTTATTATTTTGATGTAGGACTGGCCAACTATTTAATGGGGCGTAATAGTCTTAAACGTGGAACTGATGATTTTGGACATGCTTTTGAGCATTACGTAATGCAAGAGATTATTGCCTATCGGGGATATTTCAGAAGACGCGAACAGATCTCATATTGGCATACATACACCGGTTTGGAGGTAGATGTTATTTTAGGCGATGCGGATACTGCAATTGAAATTAAGTCCAGTGAAGCAGTTCAGAATCGTCACAAAACAGGATTGAGAGCATTTAAAGAAGAGTATCCCAACACCAGGCTTATCCTTGTTTCTCTCGATCCTGTTTCCCGCGTAGAAGGAGATATTGAACTAATGTACGTTGAGGATTTTCTCAGAAAACTATGGAATGGCGTAATCTTCTGACACAGGGATTCGGTCCATTTGTGCTATTTTGCGCGGTGGATGATTATCAGGGCTTGGATGGATTTGCCGGGAAGTATGGCACCGGGAGGCCGAGTAAAAAAGCATTTTTAGCTGGTCTCCTTGTGCTATATGGCATGTAAATCAGCAGTGTAGAATTGTTCGTCCCAATCATAGGCAAACAGACGGTGGGTGTCGTTGTCAATGAAGAAATTGGTGATGGGGGCATCGGGGATAAGCTCAGTTACAAAGCTGCCGTCCCAGGTGAACACGCGTATGGTTGGGTTCACAGGCGCGTCATTCTCTTCTTCCTCTTGAACCGTGTTGTGATCATACAGCACATAAATGTAATCTCCGCAGGTTACAACCTGCATCACACCTACTACGACACTTGATAAGATGTCATCCTTGTCAGCATTTTGGGCAAAATCAACAAAATCGGGGCCTCGCACTCCAAATACATCGCCGCTTTCAAGGTTGATGAATGTCATGCGGTCCTGAAGGCTGACTGCCACCACCCGGGTGCCGTCATCAGACATTCTTACCTGGCAATAATACAAGTATTGACTATAATCCGGTTTATTGAATTGGGGCAAGCGCGGGAATATGTCATATTTTACGGTATCGCCGTCATTTTTGACAAAACGGTACTGCGGCGGATAGTATTCAAATTCCGGAATCTTATAACCGTTCAGAGAAATGCTGCCGTCAGCATTGGCTGTTACGGCCGATGACGGAATGATTATCTCATTATGGCTTACTCCCTTGTACTGAAAATATGAGCCGTCAGGTCTGAACAGCGTATAGTAATTATGTGTAAGGTCCATATCATCGGAAAGATCCAGCATCTTGGTGGGTTTTAGGTTGGCGCCGTTCCTGATGGAGCCGGAAAGGTTATAGAGATAATAATGGCCGTCAGATTCAACGTACAGATATCTGTCTCCGTCAATGACGGTATTCTGGTCAGTATAACGAACCTGAAGGAACTCATTGCCGGCGCGTCCGCTGGGTGACAGCTTTGCTATGGGCTGGCCTGAATAGTCAAACACCTGTATCATTGACTGCTTGTTGCTGGTAAATAACACTATCATGGAATCAACCGCTACAATATCATGCACGCCATAGCACTCCAGGTCCATACGCTCTAACGGCAGTTTGGTCTGTGGAACATCGGCCGATGCCGTAATCTCACGCGGAGTGTAGTATATCCCTTTCTTCTGCTTACATGCGTTTAAAACGGTTGCAGAAACAATAATGCAGGCAATCAATAATTTTTTCATAATCAGTGCTTTTGATATGACGTCTACTCTATTATTCTTGATAATAGGTCTTGAGGTGAAATGACAGGAATGTCTGATTCTTTGAAATCGGCTATATCGCGAGTGACTATTATATCGCATGGGCCTTCTTTAGCCGACTGCACCTGGAGCGCATCTTCAATATCATTCATAGTGCTTTCCAGTATATTGTCAACGTGCTGAGGCAATGATGGCAGAACCTTTACAATTGAAATCAGATCCTTGATTATGGCTTTCTTGCGGGTGGCGTTTACGTTTTTGATTACGTATGCTATTACGGGAATTGACAGGGCGGACATGAATAACTCAATGACTTGAGTCTCGCCAAGCGACAGAATGGTTGAAGCATCATCTGTAAACTGTGGATTGTCCCTCTCTACGATGGTGTCAAGAAGAACATTGGTATCAAGAAATACTTTCATCGTGATAAGATGTATTTGAGCCTTTCATCGTTATCTATCTCCTGAGGCGTGAACTTGACTGCCCGTGTGAGTCCTTTTATCTTATCGGATAATACGGGTTTTGCAATCCTAGGGAACTGTAAGTCTTCCAGTTGACGGGTTTTGTGGACCAGTTTTATACCATCATTGACTTCAATTATGTCAAATTCAGTCAAGGATGTATATCCCCGCTTCTTGATGATGCGTGCCGGTATGATAATGGCATTGCTGTTTCCAACCTTAATAAGGTTCTGAGACATAGTTGCTTTTTTATGATTACGATGCAAAAGTAACATATATTATAACAAAATCAAATTTATTATAACAAATTTGGCGCCTTTTCCAGCAAAGATCTTTTAATAAAACAGCATATCCAAGCAATTACAAGCTTGTAATCACTTGGATTTGTCGATTATTTATCATTAACGACTAAGACAACTCCACCGATGATATAAGCAGTACACCGGAAGTAAGAAGAGAACAGAAACTGTTTTACGGGTCAGCCGGTATAGTACAAACGGTTATTTGACATAGAGAGATATGATTTGTAAAAACAAAAACCTACCTTTGCAATGTTTGTGACCAATCCAACAATTTATTATGAGAAAATCAATTTTAGTCCTTGCTCTTTTATCCTTGCTGACAGGATGTTCCAACAATAAGTCAACTGCATTACTTTTACCCGATGACATAATAGAAGAGGTAAACTTTGAAGATATTGCCTGTGATGTTCAGGTATTCTCTCTCAAAAGCTCTTGTTTGATGAAGGGAATAGAGATGCTATACGGCATAGATGATCTTATTTTCGGTATTTCAGAGGATCACAGGACCATCTATTGGATAAAAGGAGATTCCGTTATCTCTGTACTTGAAAAGTACGGAAGAGGACACGGAGAATATACATATATCAATGACTTTACATATTATCCCCAGGACAGCATTCTTTATGTCCATACGATTGATGACAGGCTGATGAGGTTCCAGGGGCTGAATGGCAAATACATTGGTGAATGCTCTGAATTCTCAGGTAGCACAGGAATGCATGCCATAGACAGCAGGACATTGCTTGCCAACGGTTCTTATGATGGCGAAGACGGCCTGATACATAAAGGCCTATTTCTGATTGATGCAGAAACAGGTGAATTGGGCAAAATGGTTTGCCCTATGGATAATGCCCAGAGTCTTTTCAATAATGATGAGACAAGAAATTATCAGAGCGGTGATTCAATCTGGTTTATAGTTCCCGGGCCTGGAGATGATGATAATGTTGTGTACATGTTCCTTAATGACAGTGCCAGAGCGATGCTCTCATTCAGATATGATGAAAAATGGAGGATTCCGGAGAGTGTTCTTTTGAGAGAATTGCCCGTCAGTTACAGAAATGATATCAATTTTATCATACAGAAGCTGCAGCCCATGGTTGATTATAGGATGAAAGAATCCTTCTGCAACGGAGGTTATGATTTGATTTACTCCAAAGACAGAATGATGTTCTGGAGTTCTGCCCGGATGCATCCAACCATTCTGAATGTCATCAAGGACAAGAAAGATGTAAGCCGGCATCTTGTTACATTGCCCGGATTTGAAGGCTACGTATATCCCACTTTCATGTTTGAGGATTATTATGTTACAACCTTCAATACACCGTTTGGAATAGACATTGCCGATGAGGAGCAACTCACGCCTCTGGGCAAACAAATCAAAAAAGAGATTGATGGCAGCGACGGCAATCCAGTCTTGTTACTGTATCATATAGCACAGTAGGCGGAGGCGGAGTCGGCGCAGCGCTCGCCGTCTATGGCGGAGGAGACTATGCCGCCGGCGTAACCGGCTCCCTCGCCGCAGGGGAAGAGGCCTTCAAGGCCGATATGTTGGAGGGTTTCATTGTCACGGACAATGCGAACGGGTGATGATGTGCGGGTCTCGACTGCAATCATTACGGCGTCATTGGTAAGGAATCCGTGAGAACTCTTTCCGAATTGCAGGAATCCTTGCTTAAGACGCTCTGTTACGAACTTGGGCATCCAGAAATGGAGTGGGGAAGATATGAGGCCCGGTGAGTATGATGATTCGGGAAGGTCATAACTCAGGCGGCCGTTTACAAAGTCGCTCATGCGTTGGGCTGGTGCGGTCTGACGCATATTGCCGGCCTGCCAGCAATCATGTTCCAATTGTTCCTGGAAACGCATCATTACGAGCGGGTCTTTAAGGTCGTTGTCTGACTGCGCCACATCCTCAATGCGGGTCTCAACCACCATTCCGGAGTTGCTCCAGCGGGAGTTTCGGCCCGACGGGGACATTCCATTCACAACTATCTGCTGCGGGCCCGATGCTGCCGGTACCACGAATCCACCGGGACACATGCAGAAACTATATACTCCACGACCGTTGACCTGAGTTACAAAACTATACTCGGCGGCGGGCAGGTATTTGCCTCGGCCTGCACGGTTGTGGTATTGTATTGAGTCTATCAGCTGCGAAGGGTGCTCCAAGCGGCATCCTACTGCAAGGGCTTTGGCCTCAATATTGAATCCTGATTGTGCAAAGTAACGATAGACATCACGGGCGCTATGACCGGTTGCAAGAATAACCGGACCCATGAACTGCTGCTTAATGCCAGCATGCTCTGCCTCAACGCCTATAACCTTATTTCCTTGCAGGATAAATGAGGTCATCAGGGTTTCAAAATGGACTTCACCGCCGCAATTAATAATGGTGTTACGGATGTTTTCTATCACGCGGGGCAGGCGGTCGGTGCCTATGTGCGGGTGGGCATCGGACAATATGGTGGGGCTTGCGCCGTGTTGGCAGAAAATGTTCAGAATGCGGTCTGTGCTGCCGCGTTTCTTGCTGCGGGTATAGAGCTTACCATCGGAGTATGCACCGGCACCGCCCTCGCCAAAACTGTAGTTTGACTCCGGGTTTACCTTGTGCGTGCGGCTAATGGCGGCAATGTCGATTTTACGGTCATGCACGTTTTTGCCGCGCTCCAATACTATGGGGCGCAGACCGAGCTCTATAAGGTGCAGGGCTGCAAAGAGTCCGCCTGGACCGGCTCCAACCACAACGACTGTAGGTTTACCATCAACGGGCTTATAGTCTATGCGTTCAAACTCATCCTTGGGTGGCTGCTCGTTAATGAATACCCTCAGGGTAATATTTACAAAGATGGTGCGTTGGCGGGCATCGATGCTCTTTTTGAGTGTGCGAACGGCTGTAATGGTGCGCACATCAAGCCCGCACTGCCGTGAGACAGTCTCCTTGAGCACCTGCTCGTTATAAGCAAACTGCGGCTCTACCCTGAGTTGTAATTCCTTAATCATAAACTGAGTGCGAATTTACTATGTTTTTAGTTAAATTTGCGTCAAATAGAGGATATAGAATGAAAGAGATACTGGCATTTTTGAGGGAACTTAGCGCCAACAATGAACGGGAGTGGTTCTTGGCGCACAAGGATGAGTACAAGCGGGCAAAGGAGCGGTTTGATGCTTTTGCTCTGGAACTGCTTGCTCAAATCCGCAAGTTTGACACTGCCATTGACGATTTGAAAATCAATGATATAACCTATCGCATTTACCGCGATGTAAGGTTCTCGGCCGATAAATCCCCGTACAAGACGCATATGGGCGTGTATATCTGCCCGGGCGGCAAAAAGTCACCTTACAGCGGATACTATTTTCAGGTGAGTGCATCGGCCAGTGACAGTTGGGAGGGTACCCATATGCTGGCGGCCGGTGACTACTGGTGTGACCCCAAGGTGCTGGCTATTCTGCGTGAGGATATTGAGATGAGTGACGGTGGTTTTCGTAAGATCCTTGCCCAGACAGATCCACGCTTTGAACTTGACTATGAGGGTGCTCTCAAGAAAGTGCCCGCCAGATTCCCCACTAATACACCAGATTCGGATTTCTATAGGCTCAAACGTTTCTGTATGGCTTTCTGCCCTGATGAAAAGTTCATTCTGGAGCCCAACCTGGCTGAGCGTGTAGCCGCAATATTTAAAACCACAAAACCCTTCCTGGATTTCATAAACCGCGCCGTCACTTGGTCGCAAGAAAATAAGTAAAGATACAGATTATGAAAAAGTTATTTCTTACAGCGGTTGTTGTATTGGTTTCAATAAGCAGTTGGGGACAGTTCCTGCCTGCCGGATATCTTACCGATGAGACTCGTCCCAAGGATTATGCTTTTATTCTGCCGCCACCCTCATCAACCGATGGTGCATATGCAAATGATGTTTACTATTATAAGTGGGGGCGTGACAAGCGTGCAAATGAGGAACTCAGTGAGCAGGCTTTGTCTGATGAAAACGCTTCACTGTACAGGTTATTCAGCGAGGATATCATAGGAATCAGTTTGAGCAGGAGAACTACACCTGAGATTATCCGGCTATGTGAGCGCGCCGCCAGCGATGCCAACAAGGCAAATTCAACTGTCAAGGATGAGTACCAGCGCCCACGCCCGTTTGTGATTTTTGAAGAACCGTCGTTGAACCCCGATAACGATGCAAGTAAGGGTGAATCATACAGTTACCCGTCGGGCCATGCTTCACGCGGTTATGCATTTGCCTTGGCGCTCTGTACGGTTGTTCCGGAGCATACATCGGAGATTATGCTTCGTGCCCAGTATTATGCCCTTAACCGTGTGGTCTGCGGTCATCATTGGAAAAGCGATATAGATGCTTCATTGCTTCTGGCATCGGCCATGTTTGCCAATATCGTTTGTACCGATGAATACCAGCAGCAACTCGTCAAGGCCCGTGAGGAGTATAAACGCGTAAAAGAGGAGCAGGCATCATCGGGTGAGAGCAGTACTGACAAACTGAATGAGGGTGATGCCTTAAGCCGTTTTCATATGTTGATTAAACCATGATACATAAAAAACGGACGCTGGTAATCCTGTTTTTGGGGTTGGTACTATCGGCCTTAATTGGTTGTGAAAGTGATAATAGTGTAGTTGAATACACTATTCCGGTGGTAAACAGGTGTAATGAACTCTTTCCTTTTGATGATTATTTCAAAAAGCCTAAGAGGGTGAACGTTAATATTGACGATGAATTCCCTGTTTCGGCCATGATGCGTGATGTGGTTGTTACCGGTAAATACGCTTTCATACTTGATGTAAACCGCAAATTATCCAAGATTGACCTTAGGAAACGCAAGGTGGTTAACCAGATAACTACTAAAAAGAGTCAGGTTGTTTTGTCGTATTATGATAAACATTTGTACGTTCTGGGTATGGGTAGTAATTGCATTGTTTATGAATATGACATGGACCTTAACCAGACAGACTCAATCATGGTAAAGAACATGGACGCCTCATCATTCTGCAGGATAAAAGACGGCTATATTTTTCTGAACGGCCGTCAGACGGGCAATAGGGGCAGGTATATTGTTACCAATAAAAGACTCACCAAAGGGGTTTCTTTTGTGAAGGTTGGGGAACGTTTCAAGCCTTATAACAAATATGAAGCTACATTCATATTGTCATCGGAGGTGTTCATACCCGGTTCCTATGGAAGGGTATTGTGCTTTGATTTTGAGAACAATAACGGATACCGGTATGATGGTGGGAAACTTAAAAGAACCTTCCATGTCGGGACCGATGTGACTGATCCAGACGCTGTTCCCCTTAAGAATACGCAGGTGATTTACGCATCAGACGGCAAAATCTTATTCCATTATTATAATGACGATGCTACTGACGGGATTGCCTATTTTGACAAACACCATAACCTGGTGGCACAAGGTCCTGCATATGATGCTAATGAAGGGGGACTATTCATGTATACATACCGGCAAGCAGGCCGGAAACTTGTAAGGATACATATGGTGATGCCGGAAGAACGTGGTGAGTACCCATATTTGTCCACTCAGGCACAATTTGATTTTTTCAAATTAAAATAACCTATATTTGCTCATCATTAATTGTTTGGATATGAAAGGAATTCACATTTTCTGTTTGGGATTGTTGGTATTGGCCCTTACCGGTTGCGGTAATAAGAAAACTGAGGATGTTGTCATTACGGTCAAGGATCCTGTTGACAAGGAGTTCCCCGTAAGTGATTATTTCCAGGTGGATAAAAGAGTTTATGTTAGTGCCGAGGGTGAATACTTCGTGGCCCATGTAAATGATGTCTTTGTGACCGATAAATATGCATTCATTTTTGATGCCCAGCAGAGAATATCTAAAGTTGACTTGAGCACAGGACATATTGTGAGCCAGTTAAACCGCCGCGGTCGAGGCCCTGAAGAATACATTATGGCTATAGGAATAGCGGGCGATGACGAGCATATATATCTTCTGGATCGTGGAGCAGGCAATACCATTCATGTATATGATCATGATTTTAAACATCAGTACAAATTCAACGTTGATTGGCCTACATCTCCCTCTACATTCATCAGCTTAGGGAATGGTTTCGTATTTCAGAATGGTTTGGAGAATGACAGTATAGGAAAGTTCGTTTTCACTGATAATCAAGGCCGGATTACAAAATCTTTCCTGGAGAAGAAGAAAGAATCACCTAAGTCTACACAGACTATCCAAGTTCACACGGAGTCTGGTTGGAGTGAAGAAGAGTTTACTGTGGTTCATTATGAGGAATTGTTCGTAAAGGACTCTCAAGGAAACATACTATGCTTTAATCCGAATACATTTGAATCCTATCTGTATAACGGCAAAAGCATGATTAAACAGTTCCAGATTAAAATGGAAGACGGCATGCCGGATCAACCTACTCCTAGTATAGGTAAGGTGTTCTATCCCGACGGAAAGATCCTGGTCAACTATTTCTACAACAAACGGGGTGCTTACAACCGGTTTGGAAATATTGCCATCTTTGATAAAGACTACAATCTTGTAGTTGAAGGCGTAGGCGGCCTGCATGAAGGTGAAGCACCATTCTTGCCGATGTTGCAGAAGGGCAACCAACTGATAACTGTTGACAATACCGATGATGCAGTCGGTGCAGTACTTCCTGGTCGTTCCATCCAGGCTCAGATTGTTTTCCATAGCCTGAAATAACAACTTTAATGAAAACCTTGACGGTTTGGATTGCCACCATACTTGTGGCTCTCTGGCAGGCGCAGACGTGGCGGCCTGTTGAGTTCAGCAGGGAGATTACTCACGTGCAGCCCATGACGGGGCTGGTGCTTTGGCCCGATGAGGCCAGGGATCGAGATGCTGAATACGGCGGAGCAATACAACTGGAGTTCTCATATTGCCTGCCCTGCAAGGTCGTCAAGGGGTGCAATGCTGACGGCACAATCATTTACGATTGGAGTTGGTTTGACAACCTTCTGGCCGATGTGGCCAGCCGTGGGCATCAACTTATATGCAGGTTCCGATACGAATACCCTTCAGGTAGGGATGTGGACGGCAACCGCGGAACTACTGCCGTGCCTGAGTATATAAAGCAGCTTTCGGATTACAAAGAGACGTATGCCGCCAATCCCGGCGGTGACGGCCCAACTTATTATGCCGATTGGAGCAATTCTGAACTGCAGCGCTTTACATTGCAGTTCTACACGGATTTTGCGGCCAGGTATGCTCATGATGCACGGTTGGCATTTGTTGAGGTTGGTTTCGGTCATTGGTCTGAATACCACATTTATGGTACCAAGTTGGAGTTAGGCAAGAACTTTCCCTCAAAAGAATACCAGAAACAGTTCTTTGAGCACTTGAACAAAGTTATGGCCGATATACCCTGGGTAATTTCAATTGATGCATGGGATAAGGAGAAGACTCCCATAGTTGGTGATGAAGAACTTATGGCAATGGAGTTTGGCCTTTTTGATGATTCGTTTATGCACAAGACTCATGAGATAGGTACATCTGATGGCTATAACGAGAGATGTTGGAATGCTATAGGTCGAAATACCCGCTGGAAGACTGGCGTTTGCGGTGGCGAAATCAGCTACTATTCATCAAATGACCAAAAGAACTTTCTGAATCCAGACGGACTCTACGGTCACACCTGGGCTGAGCAAGCCGCTAAGTATCATATCACATTCATGATTGCAAATGATGCTCCTCATGGCGGTGTTGCTACTCCGGAGCGGTTCCTAGCCGGCTCTCTTGCAACAGGTTACAAGTTTATGGTGACTGATTGTCAGACCAATGGCACATCAACACGAATAACCGTAACCAACAAAGGTGTTGCACCAATTTATCGTGATGCGTGGTTCGCTGTTGGTGACACCCGTTCGTTGGTCTCACTAAAAGGTCTTTTACCTGGAGATGAACTCCAAATAGAAATCCCTGCCGCACCCAATGCCGATGCCAGCAACCTCCGTATAGTCAGCGACCACATCCTCCCAAACCAAACCATCGAATTTGAAAAATAGCACAAAAGGATTGCATCTGTGTTTAAGGATTATTATCCTGGGCATCTTCTGTTGCTTTGGACTTCTTGTATTCCATGAAAAAATAAACCGCTAAACCAATGTAGCATAATCTGATTATAATAAATATCACCCATTGTTCGAGATCCTTTTTATCTCCGATAACAGATGGATACTCCAACACCACGCTGGCAATAACAGCGATTAGCATTATAATGAATGCACGCAGAAGGCGTTTCGATCTTTTTGTTGATGGTTTCAAGGAATCCACTTTGTTGCTGGGGTTGAAAACAATCATCCAGATGATGCTTGTCGCGGCAAGAATTCCACAAGGTAGAGCGATAAGGTTTGCTTTATGAGTGGCAAGGCCATAAAGGAATAGGCCGACAGACATAATCAGCACGATGATGCTTATCATGTAGATGTCTTTTTTTATATCTGATTTCATAACGGTTAGAAAAGGATTAGTTCCTGCAAATGAAAGTATAATCTGTGGATTATGCAAGCCGAGACGCAAAATGATACAATTGTGAAGTTACCAATTGTACTATTTTTCCTCTCGGCTTTTTTTGTATTTTTGCAAAACATCAACTCAAATTGTTTTAGTATGAAAAGTATTGCAAAATGTCTGTTTCAGATCATCCCTGTTTGCGGGTTGGTAATATCGGCTTTGACCGGTTGCGGCGGTAATAAGAATGCCGATGATGTTGTCATTACGGTCAAGGATCCGGGTGACAAGGAGTTTCCTGTAAGTGATTATTTCCAGGTGGATAAAAGAGTTTATGTTAGTGCCGAGGATGGATACTATCTGGCGCTTGTAACAGATGCCTATGTCACTGACAACTATGCATTCCTGTATGATACCCAGCAGAGAATATCCAAAGTTGACTTGAGCACAGGTAAGATTGTAAGTCAGTTGGACCGCCGTGGCAGAGGCCCGGAGGAATACCTTATGGCTATGGGAATAGCTGGCGATGATAAATACATATATCTTATGGAAAATAACAGCGGGCGAATCATACATGCTTATGATTATGATTTTAAACATCAGTATAAGTTCAGTATAGATTGGCCGACAATGCCGTCAACATTCATCAGTTTAGGGAATGGTTTCCTGTTTCAGAACAGTTCTGAGAATGACAGTATAGGCAAGTTCGTATTTACAGATAATCAGGGACATATAACTAAATCTTTTCTTGAGTTGCAGGAAAAGGAACCTGAGCCTGATTCCAATGGGGATATTGTCATGCTAGTAGTGGTTCACACCGAAGAACTGTTTATACCTGATTCCAAGGGGAATATCCTATGCTATAATCCGGATACTGATGAGGCTTACCTGTATGACGGCAAAAGCATGAAAAAGCAGTTCCGGATTAAGATGGATGACGGTATGCCTAATCAGCCGACTCCAATGATAAATAAAGTTTTCGCACCTGACGGAAAGATACTGGTCAACTATTCCTATACCAAGCGGGGTGCGTATAACAGATATGGAAACTTTGCCATTTTTGACAAAGACTACAACCTTGTAGCTGAAGGAACAGGGGGCTTGCGTGAAGGTGAAGCACCATTCTTGCCGATGTTGCAGAAGGGTAATCAACTGATAACTGTTGACAATACCGATGATGCAGTCGGTGCGGTACTTCCCGATCGCTCCATCCAGGCTCAGATTGTTTTCCATAGCCTGAAATAACACTAGAAAAATGAGTGGGAAGATAAAGATAGAGATACCGCGATTTACCTGGTGGGACTGGTTCCTGATACTGGGATTCATGACGGTTAGCGTGGCGGTGAGCGTGCTGAACGGGAATTTCAGTGTGCTTAGTTTCATTGCGGGAACCTGCAGCGTGCTTTGCGTGATTTTTGGCGTTAAGGGCAGCGTTCTGAACTTTTTGTTTGGATTCTTGGGTTCTTGCATTCAGGGATATATGGCGCTCAAGAGCGGGCTTTATGCCAATGCGGCGCTGTTCCTGCTTTATAATGTGCCGATGCAGTTTGTGGGTTGGGCCCAGTGGCGCAAACGTGCGCTGGGCGGCGGTCATGAGGGTATCAAGACGCGCTGGATGAGCTGGCCTCAGAGAGCATTGCTGATTGTGCTCAGTGCTGCTGCAGTATGGGGCATAAGCCGCCTTCTTCTTAAGACCGATGACCCTCAGCCCGTGTCCGATGCACTCGCAATGACAGTAGCCGTAGGTGCCCAGTTCCTGCTGACCTTTGCATTCATTGAGCAGTGGTTCATGTGGATAGTTGTGAACGGAGCCAATCTGGTGATGTGGGCCATTGCAGCCACCCGAGGCGTGCAGTTTGCACCCATCATGGTGGTTCAATATGTATTCTATATGATGACCTCCATCTACGGAATAGTGTGGTGGAGTAAAATGTCTAAAAAGGCATAGCCTATGGCAACG
>JAFZKA010000072.1 GCA_017551925.1 Bacteroidaceae bacterium
AACCCATTACCTTTGCAACCAACTCTGGTTGCATACGAAACAAGTCAACCACCAGTCAACTTATAACAGGAATAAGAATAACCAGAGTCAACTTCTCTTAGGAATAAGACAATCCGAGTCAACCTTTTTTAGGAACACACATTTTGCAACAGTTTTGCAACGCTTTTTGCTTGGCGGGAGGACAGATGGGGGCATACATTTGCAGCAAAAATAGAACGGATATGAAAAAGATTGTTTTAGCATTTGTGTTGCTTCTGTTGATGGGAACCGGTGTCTCATCGGCCAAGAAGAACAAGAAGGTTTCACAGGATAATGTTGTGTCTGTTACATTGGGGGGCGTTACATTTAATGTAGAGGATGTTGAGATAGCCCAGGATATACTTCCAGTTAAGAATGGTTTTGAACTGGCCAGAAAGTGGGCGCATGGGCCGTACCTGAATTCCAGTTTTGACAATAAGTCAATTGTGGATGCCGATGATAATCCTTTCTTCTCAATGGTATGCCTTGCGTATGCGCAGCACAGGCCTATAGTTCTGAGTCCCGATATCATGTGGATTATAATATGCAACGGGTTCTCACAGTATGTCAACCGCAATCCGGAGGCTTTCAGAGGTTATCTGGTAAATCATGACGGCAAGGAGACGCTGATAATAAGGACTACACCAGATACGCCAACGTTCCAAAAGGTTGAACAGTTTGCCGCTCTGATTGATAAGGAGACCAAAGGTGATCTGGCCAAACTTATGACCTGTAATTTTACCACTACGAGAATGGTGGAGAGAATGGTGTCACAGATAACACTAATGGAGGTTGTAAAGCCATATTTTGACTATGTGGAGTATTTGGCAGGATGTGGAATTCCGCGTATAACCCTTGAAGGTACCCCTGATGACTGGAAACTGTTACGTGAAAAGACTCAACAACTTGGTGAATATGGAGTGAAAACGTGGACTGACCGTCTGGATCCGATTTTAGCTGAGTTCGTGGCTGCATCGGAGGGAAAGCCAAATCAGGATTTCTGGTGGAATATGGCTATCAAGGGACGTCCCAAGGATTTTCATCTGAAAAATGGCGGAGGATGTTTGCCTGATCCAAGAGAAATGGCCACTCCGTTTGACGGATGGTTCCTGGAGTTCATTCCGTTTGATACACGTGGAGCACGCCCCCAAAAAATTGCATACGGGCATGATCTGCCGTCACTGATGACAAACGTTCCCGTAATCCAGTATATAGAAGATGATTTTGGAAACTGTATGGGCATCAATGTACTTGAGGTCCGCGCCGGCATAGTAGGCCTTTCACAGGATGTGGAAACCAAGACTTTGCGCCCGGAGATAGGCTGGCTGGTAAGGGAGGAAACAAATGCGGAGGTTGATTTTGAAGACATACGCAGCAAAGCCGCCCAGGTCAAGGCTATGGGCGATGGTGATGCAGTGCTCAAACAACCCATAAACTGGAAAAAGAAACCGAATTCTCTTTAACTTAAGTCCTGGAAACAACAAAACAAAAAATATGAAAAAGCATTTGGTCATATTGTCAGTTCTGCTTCTTCAAGCAGTTTATGTTCCCGTGTATGGTCAGGAAAAAATTGTTTCAGGTGATATTATCCGCGGTGTAGTATTTGACAGTGAAGGTCCCATGATGATGGTCAACGTTGCGGAAAGGGATTCAAATAACCGTATCGTGGCACATTGTATAACAGATATGGATGGTAGTTTCTCATTCCGTCTTGTTAATCCTGACCATAGAATTCAAATTACATACGTTGGTTATGAAAGTGTTTCTATTCCTATTGACACAACCTTTTTTGAGATCAAGATGGAGGAAAATGATGATCTGCCTGCAGTTGAAATCACAACAGATCCGGGTTATGAGAGGTTGGGGCTGCCTGTTCCGATTCGTGATAATGATATACGCCCCGCAAAAGAAACTATGTCGTTGATGGATCCGGATTCGTGGTATTATGGCTTTTTGCAGAGAAATGCTCCAGAGGGTTATGTATGCGGTTATGTGGTCAATGACCCTCAAGGAAACAACATCTACAGCCTGTTTCTTGTAAAAAGCACAAACAAGTATGAACTGGTCAGGAAAAGATTTGATTATTCTGAGGCAAGGCCTATTAAAAAGAAATTGGCCCGCCAACTTGAAAAGGTGACGGATAAGCATTTGGCCGATGCCGAAAAAAAGAAAGAGGATGATATTAAGCAATCAAGTAATAAAAGAGATAACGGAATCCGTGTGCTCAGTTTTTATGACGACAATATAATATATGTAATGAATCCCAGTCAGATAGCAACTTTCAAGTCCGGAGGTTCCACCAATCTGCCTGATCAGATATGGAATGATGAATTGCGCAAGTTCTTAAATAATCTTTAACTCAAGACGCATTTTCAATATAATTCCGTTTAGATAACAGAAAACTAAAAAAACTAATATGAAGAGAATAACCTTTGTTTTAAGCCAGGCTGTATTCAGCATGTTTGCAGTTGTGTGTTCAGTATCGGCTCAGGAACTACCTCCTGAGCAGGCCCAAAGGCTTAAGGAGATAGAAGAGATGAACCAGAAGTTTGGGCTTGGTAATTTACAGAATGACCCCAGAATCAAACAGATGAATAATGAGAGGCGCCAGCCTATAGAAACTGCCCCTACAACCGGAGGCAGAGTGAACGGGTACATTCTTGATGAGAATGGGAATCCTATTCAGTATCGGGAGGTGAAGGCGTGTGAGCGTGATATCGTGGGCCGTGCAGTAATGGAATGGTCTGCAGGCGGTGACGGATTCTTTGACATGATGCGAATCAGTGACATCAACAACAAGATTTCATTTGAGGCCGAAGGGTATGAGACGCAGACATTGCCGTTTGACCGCGGAACATATCAGATTAGGCTCAAGCCCGCTGCTTGCACTCTTAAGCCCGGTGATGTGATAAGCGGCCGCGTATCATTGGGTAACTGGGGCAATCCCGGAGGTGTATTGGTAGAGGAGATTGACGGTGACGGTAAGGTTGTGGCCAGTACCAAAACAGAGAACGGGCAGTTCAAACTGACTATAGTTAAGCCGGGTAATACGCTTAAGGTTTCACTGAACGGATACACTACCTTTACCGCTCCCATTGAGATATCTAATTATGTTCTTGGACTGCAAAAAATACAATGATTATGAATAAGAGTTTCAAACTGGCTGTTTTAGGCCTGATGCTGACACTGGCATTGCCGGTAATGTCACAACGGACCAATGAGTATCTCAAACCCTGTGATTACAAGGGCAAGGTTCAACGCAGCGGTGATAATGTACTGTGCTGGGGCCAGAAGGTGGAACCATCTTTTGCCGAGAGTTATGAGATACAATGTTGGTGCAATAACAAGACAAAAGAATTCAGTCTTAAACTGACGGTGCAGAACCAGGAGGACCCTCATGTGCTTGAAATAGATGAGGATCTGGCTTATCAGATCAGGACTTTGATGGATGCTGCTATGTATTCGGCCACAAACCTTCCTGACAAGCAATGGATGCAGATGACACTTGAGGGATTGAAAGATGGCACTGGGACTATGGTGTCTGCAGGGATGGACGGTACGACTTTTCGGTTCTACAGCAGAAATATCGGTGCATCCTGCTGGTCACCGCATGATGGTAACAATGCTGCTCTTGTAAATCTGTTTGATGTCATATACAATGCCATCGGCTATAAGGATGTAGATAGAATTAAGTCCAAACTGGACGATATCAAGAACCTGACCCGTAAATACGCATCCCTGTTGCAGGATCCCTACCGCGAATACCTGCTGCTACGCATAGACAAGAAACCAAACAACTGGTGGTGGGCTGTAGAATGACACAAAAGGATCGTATCCCTGTGTCATTCTTCAAAAAAACATATATTTGCAAATACAATTTGCATAACTGACCGACTATGAGAAGAGTCCTTTTGTTCCTATTGTTGTTCTCATGCTATGTTTGCGGTTCTTTAGCGCAGACCTTTGAATCGGACGGAATACAATATTGTGTTCTGTCATCTGATGACAAGACTGTTGCCGTTGAGCGTTATTGCGGTGATTCTGTGGGTAATGTTGTTATTCCTCAAACAGTCAGATTTGATGATGAGTATGCCGTAAAGGAGATTAAAGGCAGTGCTTTCTATTGTTGCAGCGGTTTAAGTTCAATCATCATACCTGATGGTGTGACAAGCATCGGATATTCTGCATTTATGTTCTGCAGCGGACTTACCTCAATACACATTCCTGAAAGTGTTACAAGTATAGAAAGCGATGCTTTTTCCTGTTGTGATGGTTTGACTTCAATAATGGTAGATTCCCAAAATCCTGTGTTTGACAGCCGTGGGGATTGTAATGCAATTATTGAGACTGCAACAAATGCTTTGCACACGGGATGTAAGAACACTGTTATTCCTGAGAGTGTAACCCAAATTGGCGGTTGTGCGTTTTTTGGCTGTACCGGCTTGACTGCGGTAACCATTCCAGATGGTGTAACCAGCATAGGGTTCTATGCATTCCGCGAATGTAAAGGCTTGATATCAATAGACATTCCTGCCAGTGTGAGCCTCATTGATGGGAATGCTTTCATGTGGTGCGACGGGCTTGTTTCCGTGAACATACCGGCGGGTGTTACAAGCATTAGGGGAAGTGCTTTCTACGGTTGCAGTGCTCTTAAGTCAGTCAGGATTCCTGCAAGTGTCAACAACATTGAAACTGAGGCTTTTGGGAATTGCAGCAGCCTGGCATCAATTGTTGTTGATCCCGCTAACACAAAGTATGACAGCCGTAAGAAATGTAATGCAATTATAGAAACCTCCACAAATACTTTGATTGCCGGATGCAAAAACACGGTAATCCCCAAGGATGTTACATGCATAGGCCCAAGAGCTTTTTGGGGCTGTTCAGGTCTTTCTAAAGTAACCATTCCTGATGGAGTGACAAAACTCTGGTATGAGGCATTCCGTGGTTGCAGCAGTCTCAAGAATATAAACATCCCGTCAGGTGTCACGGAGATAGGTTCCCAGGTATTTTACGATTGTGATGGCTTGACTGCAATAACTGTGGACAAGAAAAACAGCACGTTTGACAGCCGTGAAAAATGTAATGCCATCATTGAGACAGCATCAAATACCTTAATACAGGGGTGCAAGAAGACAGAAATTCCCAAAAGCGTTGCTAAAATAGGGTCACAGGCTTTTGCCCGCATCAGCGGCTTGACTTCAATCATTATTCCTGATGGTGTAACGGGCATCGGATATAATGCATTTGAGAGTTGTAGTGATTTGACGTCAATAACTATTCCCTCAAGTGTAACCGGTATTGAATTCGGAGTTTTTGGTTTTTGTAAAAACCTGACTCAAGTGGTATCAAAAATAGAAAAGCCTTTTGAGCTTGAACGTAATCCGTTTAGTGGAATTTCAGATAATTGTGTCCTGACGGTTCCAGCAGGAACGCGCAGTGCATATATTGCCGCAGGGTGGACCGAAGAAATCTTCAAAGGAGGAATCATTGAAAATTGACACAAATGGCCCCCTGTGTCATAAAATCCGTTTTTTCTTTATATGCAGACTACTCCAGTGGAATCTCAGGGTGCTGTACAGCCAACAGGGAGTCTTTCTGGGAGAGATAAAACATGTACAGGATCACATCCTTGTCACCGCGGTTCTCACCGTGATGGATAGTGTTCACCATCTCCACAACAGGCTCGCCCTCATGCACTACCTTAGTCTTGCCGTCCAGACCGATGATGGTCAGTTCGCCTTGCACCAGGATACCGTAGTTCATGACCGGGTGATGGTGCCAGCCTAATTTTTTGCCGGCGGGGAATACATACTTTACAGCCACCAGTTCAGGGCGTCCTTGCAGGTAATCTGGCAGTTCAACACCGTCCCAACTCTGGCTGGTACGTATCAGTTCGGTGCTCTGCACTTGCGGTGTGGTGGCAGCCTCTTGTGCGTTAGCCTCCTTACAGGAGTTCAGTGATAAACATACTGTTGATAGGCCGCAAATAAGGGTGGCGGCCAGTACCCATTGAATAGTCCTCTTCATAGTTTCAAATATTATTTTTTTTGATAGGACAAATGTCAAAAAAATAATCGGAAATATGTTCTGATGTTGAAGAAAAAATAATTGTAAGTTTGTGTCCGCAGTAGAGACGCATTTTGGACGTTTTGCAGTTTAAGTATCAGAAAGGCTTGAAATAGTGATGAGGAAATCCTTTCTTACAGAGCAGGAACTTGCTTTAGGGTGTGCCCGGAGTGACCGGGATGCACAGGCGGAACTGTATACACGGTATGCAGCAGGGATCTATGCGCTCTGTTTGAGATACATTGAGGATAGGGAGGAGGCTCGGGATCTTATGCATGATGCAATGATCAAGGCAATGGATAATTTCAAGTCATTCAAGTATGCAGGTGAAGGTTCTATTAATGCATGGATAAGCCGGATTGCAGTCAATATGGCTATTGACAGGCTCAAGGAGAGCAGTAGGTTCAGGCAAATCCCGATAGAACTTGTGAGTGGAAGTGAAATAGAGGATGCTTTGGAACCCGATGCCGGACAGGTTGAACAGATACCTGACGGTGTACTGGATGAGATGATTGCAGAACTGCCTCCTATTAGACGTACAATCTTTAACATGTACTTTGTTGACGGATTCAGTCACAAGGAGATTGCAGGGAAACTTGGCATTACAGAGCGGGGATCAACATCCATGATGGCAAAGGCTAGAGCCAGCATCAAAAAAGCGCTATTAAACTACCTAAACAAAACTGAGAAATGAAGGATTGGGAAAAAACATTGAAAGATCGTCTGGCAAGCCGTAAGGCCGAACTGCCGGAGTCTGACTGGAATGATTTCCTTTCCAGAAAGGCTGCACATGAAAGTGCTGCCTTACATCGCCGCAAAATCATTACCGCCGCGATATCAATCCCTGCCGCAGCCGCAGTACTGCTGTTGCTGTTCCTGATACCTTTTAAAAAGACTGTTCCGGATAATCAGATTGCACAGAATAATCAACCGGAACAACAGGTGATTACTGACAGCATATCTGTTTCTATTGACAGCCATACAATTGAAAAGCCGCAGGTTGAAATAGCGCAAGTTATTGAGCCAAAGGCTAATACTGAAGATAAATCGGAATCAAAACCTAAGGAGAAGCCTGAAGTAAAACCTGAAGTAAGGACAGGAATGACTTTTGGAGGATCAACGCCCCAGCATTATGGATCAAGAATGGTTGCGCAGAATTATTCTTCGGTCAAAGGTAGTATCTATGATTTTGACTCGGCTGAGCCTATGTATTCTGCCGCTGTGATGATTTATCGGATTGACGGTGCTGACACCACCTATATTGGCGGTACAGCAACCGATGAAAACGGAGAGTTTGTATTTGATAAACTGGGGCCGGGCAACTATGTTGCCAACACCAGATTCATGGGATATGATGACGCTTACAAGAATTTTACGATAAGTCCTGATGAGGAGAATCACAATCTTGGAAAGATTACCATAAAAGGTGGCAGTTTGCTTAATGGACTCGCTGTCAAACCTGTGGTGGCCAAGGTCCAGATGGTTAATGATACCGTACAGTTCAACAGCGCGGCTTACAGACTGCCTGAAGGTGCATCGGTAGAGGATCTGGTCCGTAAACTACCCGGGGTGCAGATAGACAGTGCAGGTAACATTACTGTTAACGGCAAGAGCGTGTCAAGAATCCTTGTAAACGGTAAGGAGTTCTTTAATGATGATAAGACAAAGTCACTGACGCAGCTCACTGCTGAGATGATTGAAAAGGTCAAGGCATACGATCAGCAGAGTGATCTGTCCCGTCAGACCGGTATAGATGACGGTAGGGAAGTGACAGTTTTGGATTTACCTGAACATGGTAAAATAATTAAAGGTTCAGTTTGGGATTTTGACACTGCTGAGCCTCTTGAAAATGCTTCTGTGCAGATATATCGGGTTACCCGTAAAGACTCCACCTTAATATGCAACACTTTGACCGGACAAGACGGTTCATTTGTTATCTACAATCTTAAGCGTGGCAAATATGTGGCTCGAGTATCTATGAAAGATTACAACAAGATATGTGTCGGTGAAGTCAGCTTTAAGGTCCGTTCTGGCTCTCACACATATGATATTGGAAAAATTGCCATCAGAACAATGACCAATCTATCGGATTGAGATTGTTGTATTCAATTTTCCTTTGCTTGTCAGCCTCTTTCTTTAATGCCAGGAAATCCTTTGCGGGTTTGATGAATATTCTTTTGTTCTCTCTATTTGAGAATGAGTATAAGAATATCTTGCAATATGTCCTGAAACACAGCAATATGCTATTGGCTGTCGTGCTATGCAGGTAATTCAACAACAGTTTGTTCCTTATGAATATTGCTTCAACATAACTGTTCCTGTTCTCTTTTCTTATTGTGGTTGAAGGGGTGTGCTTGCAGAAAGTGCTGTTGATGTAGATTGATTTCCAGCCTTTTCTCCAGGCACGCAGTGAAAGGTCAAAATCCTCAAAATAGAAGGGAGAGAACAGTTCATTGAAACCGTTAAGTTCCTTGAGTTTTATTGTATCAACAATGGAATTTCCTCCACAGAGATATAAGGTGTTGCTGTTCGTAACATCGGTAGTATTCTTATAGTTGAATGTGCGATGCTTGAATACGGGCAATTTGCGGCTTTCAATAATGTATTTACCTGCTCTGTCACGGATCTCAGTGGAAATGCCGAATATGCTGTTGTCTGTAAAATAGGGGATGGTTACATCAAAAAAATCAAGCGGGAGATCCATGTCATTGTTCAGCAGCAGGCACAAATCCATTTTTGCTTGTCTTATACCTTTATTTATGGTCTTTGAGAAACCGGAATTGCATTCATTTATGATAACCGAAAGATTGGGGATGGTAACGTTCTCAAGATACTGGCGTGTTTCATCGGTTGATGCATCATCAATGATTATGATCTCAAATTCTGAAATGGAGTTGCTCTGCTGTATTACGTCAACAGTATGAGGCAGATAGTCTTTCAGCAGATGAGCCCCGTTATATGTCGGAATGATAATAGAGACACTTTTTTTATCCATGTGGAAAGTTGTATGGCGTTTTTTATCCTGTGCAAAGATAGTCCTGATTCTAACATTTTGTCAAGGTTTTGACCCGGTTTTTGATTAAAAGTTGCATTGTGTAATCAGATGTATCGATTTTATTGCAAAGTGTAAAAGATATGCTGTTTTTAGTTTGCAAAATAATTGTATAATGTTCAAAAGTTTATCATTTTTTTCATTGAAAATATTTGGTTTACCCGAATTAAGGGGCTACCTTTGCGCCACGAATCAAAAAACTTTAATAAATATACTCAAATTATGAAGCATAATTTTTGCGCAGGTCCTGCTGTTTTACCGCAGGAAGTGATTGAGAAATCAGCTCAGGCTGTTTATGATTTTGCCGGCACAGGCATTTCTATTCTCTCTATCAGTCACCGTTCAAAGGAGTTCCAGCCCATTGTTGATGAGGCTGAGGCTTTGATCAAGGAGATTCTGGATGTTCCCGAGGGTTATTCAGTACTTTTCCTGGCCGGTGGTGCCAGCATGGAGTTCTGCCGCGTTCCTTATAACTTCCTCAATAAGAAGGCTGCTTACCTGAACACCGGTGTTTGGGCCAAGAAGGCTATGAAAGAGGCTAAAGCATTCGGTGAGGTTGTTGAGGTTGCTTCATCGGCCGATGCAAACTACACCTTCATCCCCAAGAACTTTAAGATTCCTGCCGATGCAGATTATTTCCACTTTACAACAAACAATACCATTTACGGTACAGAGATCCGCAAGGACCTGGACAGCCCTGTTCCATTGATTTCTGATATGTCATCAGATATTTTCTCACGTCCTATTGATGTAAGCAAGTACAACTGCATCTATGGCGGCGCTCAGAAGAACCTGGCTCCCTCTGGTATGGCTTTTGTTATCGTTAAGAACGATGCTCTGGGCCATGTTGACCGTTATATCCCCACAATGCTGAATTATCAGACACATATTGACAACGGTTCAATGTTCAATACACCTCCCACATTCACTATCTACTCAGCAATGGAGTCACTCCGCTGGCTCAAGGCTCAGGGTGGTGTAAAGGAGATGGCTAAGCGTGCCGAGGCCCGTGCTTCAAAACTGTACGGTGAGATTGACCGTAACAAGTTGTTTGTTGGTACCGCTAAGGAGGAGGACCGTTCATACATGAACATCTGCTGGGTTATGGCTCCTGAGTACAAGGAACTTGAGGATGAGTTCATGAGCTTTGCAAAGGGCAAGGGCATGGTAGGTATCAAGGGCCACCGTTCAGTTGGCGGTTTCCGTGCATCATGCTACAACGCACTGCCTATGGAGAGTGTTGACGCCCTGATTGCCGCAATGAAGGAGTTTGAGGCAAATCACTAATAATTGACAATTGATAATTGACAATTAAAAATCGCATAAAGATATGAAAGTATTGGTTGCAACGTCAAAGCCTTTTGCAAAGGTTGCAGTTGACGGAATCCGTGAGGTTATTGAGGGTGCCGGTTTTGAACTGGCTCTGCTTGAGAAATATACTGAGAAGGCAGCCCTTCTTAAGGCTGTTGCTGATGTTGACGCTATCATCATCCGCAGTGATATCATAGACGCTGAGGTGTTTGATGCTGCCAAGCAGCTTAAGATTGTGGTTCGCGCCGGCGCAGGTTATGACAATGTTGACCTGGCATCGGCCACCGCTCATGGAGTATGCGTAATGAATACTCCGGGTCAGAACGCAAACGCTGTTGCCGAACTTGTAGCCGGTCTGATGATTTATGCTGTACGTAACTTCTACAACGGTACATCAGGTATTGAGTTGCTGGGCAAGAAACTGGGTATCCACGCTTTCGGTAATGTAGGCCGTAACGTAGCCCGTATTGCCAAGGGATTCGGAATGGAGGTTTACGCTTTTGATGCTTACTGCCCCAAGGAGGTTATCGAGGCTGCCGGTGTACATGCAGTTGACAATGTTGAAGAGATGTACAAGACCTGCCAGTTCATCTCACTGCACTTGCCTGCAACTGATGAGACCAAGAACTCTATCGGCAAGAAACTTGTAAGCCTGATGCCTAAGGGTGCCGTTCTGGTTAACTCAGCCCGTAAGGAGATCATCAATGAGGATGAGCTTATCCAGTTGATGCAGGAGCGTGAGGACCTCAAGTTCGTATCAGATATAGCACCTGCCGCAGCTACCAAGTTTGAGGAACTGTTTGCAGGCCGTTACTTTGCTACTCCCAAGAAGATGGGTGCCCAGACTGCCGAGGCTAACATCAACGCCGGTATTGCAGCCGCAAATCAGATTGTGGGCTTCATCAAGGATGGTTGCACCAAGTTCATGGTTAACCGCTAATGGCAATAGTAAAACCATTTCAGGGCATACGTCCGCCCAAGGAACTCGTAGAGAAGGTTCAGAGCCGTCCCTATGACGTTCTTAATTCAGAGGAGGCCCGTGCAGAGGCTGCCGGTAACGAGATGTCTCTGTACCATATAATTAAGCCTGAGATTGACTTTGATCCCATAGCAGAGGAGACTGATCCCCGCGTGTATGCCAAGGCTGCAGAGAACTTCAAGAAGTTCCAGGATAAGGGCTGGCTCAAGCGTGACAATAAGGAGCAGTACTATATATATGCTCAGACCATGAACGGCAAGACCCAGTACGGTCTTGTGGTTTGCGCCTACGTTGAAGATTACCTCAAGGGTAACATCAAGAAGCATGAACTGACCCGCGCTGATAAGGAGGAGGACCGTATGAAGCATGTTCGCGTGAACAACGCCAACATTGAGCCGGTGTTCTTTGCTTACCCCGATGATGCAGTTCTGGATCAGCTTGTTGCCAAGTATGTAAAGGGTGCTCCTGAGTATGATTATGTGGCTCAGGGTGATGGTTTCCGTCATCAGCTTTGGATAATTGACAAGGATGAGGATATCAAGACTGTAACCGAGAGGTTTGCAGGTATTCCTTCACTCTACATAGCCGATGGTCACCACCGTTCAGCAGCCGCTGCTCTGGTGGGCGCCGAGAAGGCCCGCCTGAATCCAAATCACCGTGGTGATGAGGAGTACAACTACTTTATGGCAGTCTGCTTTCCGGCTTCACAGCTCACCATCATTGACTACAACCGCGTGGTCAAGGATCTTAACGGTATGAGTTCTGCAGAGTTCCTTAAGGCTCTTGAAAAGAACTTCATCGTTGAAAAGAAGGGTAAGGATATCTTCAAACCCTCAGAGTTGCATACTTTCTCTCTCTATCTTGAGGGCGAATGGTATAAATTGACCGCAAAGAAGGGTACATTCGATGACAGTGATCCGATAGGCGTTCTGGATGTAACCATTTCATCAAACCTCATTCTGGACCAGTTGCTTGGTATCAAGGATCTGCGCCGCGACAAGCGTATTGACTTTGTCGGCGGAATACGCGGTCTTGGCGAACTCAAGCGCCGTGTTGACAGCGGTGAGATGAAGATGGCTCTGGCTCTCTATCCTGTTTCAATGAAACAACTCATGGATATAGCCGATACCGGCAACATCATGCCGCCCAAGACCACCTGGTTTGAGCCAAAGCTCCGCTCAGGCCTGGTGATACATTCACTCGATTAACAAAAGCGTACGCAAAAGGGACGGTTCCTTCCGTGGACATTTTGAAAAACGTCACGGAAGGAACCGTCCCTTTTGCGTACGCTTTTCTGCGTTTTCTGCGTTATCTGCGAGATTTTAATTTGTATTTTTGCTGTATGGCAGAAAAGTGGAGTATATACGCAGACTGGAATCCTTGGCACGGATGTACCAAGATAAGCCCGGGGTGCAAGTATTGCTATGTCTATAGGCAGGATGCCATGTACGGTAGTGAGATAGGGAGTAATCTGGCTCGCAAGACTGCTGCTTTCAATCTGCCAGTCAAACGTAAACGTGATCGCAGTTGGAAGATTGAGCCAGGAAAAGTGGTCTTTACCTGCTTTACATCAGATTTCTTGCTCAAGGATGCCGATGAATGGCGCCGTGAGTGCTGGCAGATGATGCGCGTGCGCAGTGATTTGTGGTTCTATTTCTTTACCAAGCGCATTGACCGGTTCATGGAGTGCATACCTGATGACTGGGCTGACGGCTATGACAATGTTCTTGTGGGCTGTACTGTGGAGAACCAGCAGATGGTTGATTATCGTCTGCCTATATTCAAGGAACTGCCTATCAAACATAAATCAATAATCGTATCGCCGTTAATATCGGCTGTGGATATATCTCAATATCTGGACAGCAGTATAGAAGAGGTGTCAGTAGGCGGAGAGTCGGGTGTTGAGGCGCGTCTCTGCAATTATGACTGGATTCTGGATTTGCGTCGGCAGTGTGTTGAGAAAGATGTTCCGTTCCGTTTCCATCAGACCGGAGCCAGGTTCATTAAGGATGGTAAGGAGTATTACATACGCCGTCCGTTCCAGTTGAGCCAGGCTCACAAGGCAAACATAGACTATAAGATAGATCAGTTCTATGTGCCTGAAAAGGTAAAGTTCCAGTGGAGTGAAAGCGATTATCATCAAGAGGAGTTATTTGATTATCAAACAAACCAATAAAAGTATATGAGATTATGAAAAGGAAATCATTATTTAGATTTGGCATGATGCTGATGGCATTATTGCTTATAAATGTGGGCGTGGCGTATGGGCAAGCTCAGGTTGTAAAATCTGAGATCATTACAATAGTTGAGGATCCTACGGACATTGAGGAGAATGTTTTTGCTTCCCCTCAAGGGCAAATGGAATGGATTGATATTAGTGATCTTGAAGTTGTTGAGAAAGATACTTTGGGCCCAGTATATCAGGTGGTTGATGAAATGCCGGAGTTTCCTGGCGGTAATGCTGCTTTGCTGGATTATCTGCGTAAGAATGTTCAATATCCTGAGGTTGCAAAGCAATTTGATATAGAGGGGCGTGTGTTGGTCAGTTTTATTGTGGAGCCCGATGGTTCAATTGACAGCATAAAAACAGCAAAAAGCCTTCAATTGATGGTTGACATGGCGGCATGTCGTGTTATAGCGGAAATGCCAAAATGGAAACCTGGCAAACAAAATGGCAAGGCAGTGCGCGTTTCATATACTGTTCCAGTCAATTTCCGCTTGGCCGAAACCAATCAAACGTCAAAGGATAATAACGAAAATAAGAGAGTTGAGAAATACTCTTTTACTTCACTTGTCTCTATGGTAACAAAAGGAAACAAGGAAATGAATTCTCCCATTGTGGCCGATGATCCATCGGATGTAAACAATAAGTGCCTCTCATTGACAACAGCCAAGTCTCCCGCCAAGTCAAGTGATACACAGTTGATGCTGTATTGCAACCAGCCTTTCAGGCATGGTGATACCATTCTTTTCTCAATTAAGGCCAAAGCAGTAAACAAACAGAAAGTAACAACTGAATTGCATTCCACTCCAGGAACACTTATTGTGCCAAATCCATTTGATTTTTCAGAAATAGGTACGGAATGGGCGGAATATTCATCATCATATAGAGTGAATAATCCAAGTTCACAGGCTATTGTTCTTAATCTTGCAGACAAAGCAAAGGGAAACGTGTGCTTTTTTGATGATATAAAAATTGAGGTGCATCATGCGAAAATGGTTTATATAACTCCAAAACCTGAATTTCCCGGCGGAGTTGAAGCTTTAAAGAAGTATCTGTCAGAGAATAACAAATATCCGGCTCAGAAATCGTCATCGACCGTTTATCAGGATGTTAGTTTTTTTGTTGAAGCCGACGGCTCATTAAGTGATATCCATGTCGTGGGTGGCTTGAACGAGCAACTTGATGAAGAAGCGATTCGTCTTGTCTCAGGGATGCCCAAATGGATCCCTGCAACTATAAGCGGTCGTCAATGGAGGTATTTTGTAACAATACCTATTGCATTTGACAATATGAACATGGTTGTTACGCGCAAGGACGATAATGCTTCAAACCTGGCTTATATGGTGGTTGAAGATTTTCCTGAGTTTCCTGGTGGGAATGAAGCGCTACTGGAATTCTTAAGACGAAATATTATGTATCCCACTATTGCAAGAGAGAATAATATCCAAGGAAGAGTGATAGTGACATTTGTTGTAAATAGAGATGGCTCAATATCTGATGCTGAAGTGGTTAAAGGAGTAAGCCCAGTTCTGGATAGAGAGGCATTGCGTGTTATATCTACAATGCCACATTGGAAACCAGGAATGCAGCGTGGCAAACCGGTTAGGGTAAAATATACTGTTCCGGTGAATTTCAGGTTGAATTGATACTGTCAGGTATATGATAAACAAATGCAGTTGCTCAAATGGGCAACTGCATTTGTTTATAGTAATATGTCAATCGGTTATTTGACTATTATTCTTTGGTTCTCAGTGGGATTGCCTTGACCGCGCAGGGTTACGTTGTAAATACCTTTTGGCATGGCTCCGGTGTTTATTAAAACAGGGTTTTCTTGATTGACATTTGTTGTTTGGAGTACCTGACCGGACATGCTTGATATTGTGACATTGTCATTAACTCCAGATTCAGATACCTGAATGTTCAGTCTGTCACCCTGTTCAACAACTGTTGTGTTGAGTTCCATTCGGGCAGGGGCTCTCATTGATGATTTTACAGATGTGTTTATCGGGTCAATAACGTATATACCTTCATATTCATTTCCATAATTATCTCCTTTTCTTACATACTCATCTGTTGTTATATATATTAAACCGTTTAAAACAGAGACTGCCGTGATTTGAACATTGGTTGTCTGCTCATTGTCTTCATTTGGCATCTTGAGATATGCTAAAACAGTTCCTGTTTCATTCATAATCTTAATACCATTGATGATAGATCTGAAGTAAACCTCTCTTCTTACAACCCCTTGGTAATCTGTCCATGGATCGTAATATCCGGGTTTATATTCAACGTCAACTGACAGATATTCCCAGTAATCATCATTATTAAACAGGTTCTGACTTACAAATACAGGGGCGGTTGGATAGAAAGACTTATCAACATTCATATATTGGTATTTGCCTATATTGGAATAATAATAAGCATCTCTTGAACTGTATTCCGTGTCTTTTGTCCATGTAGCGTTGGTGAGGTCTATACCTAATTTATATTCAACATAAAACTCCATCAGGTATCCGTTGTCATCGGTTACAACGTAAGAACTTGGATATTTTGTACCATTCTCATCATATTTCCAGAACAGGCTTTTCATCTGATCTGAATCAGAAGAATTGATGTAATATGCTTTATCTCCATCAAGAGTGGTGAATTCTGTTAATGTAACAACAATATCTTCAACATCATAACCATAATAATCCCTCTTTAAATATTTTTCAATATCTGATTTTGAGGAATAGGTATTTTCAGAATCTGTAATATAGTTATTGCCAATAATCATTTTAACGGAATCGTTTTCTACATAGTAGTCTACGTAATTAATCCATAATTTTCCGTTTGTATCAATTATATAATAATACCAGGGATATTTTGCTCCATACTCTTTGGCATTCCAGAAATAATACTGTAGATTTATATAATAACCGTTTATGAATGATTTTTCACTCAAACAAAATGCAGCATCTCCATTTACTGTTGTAAAATCTTTTAATACAAATTTGAACTGATTGAAATGCCCGTTTAAAAAGGTCTCAATGTCAGATTTTGTAGAATATGTGTTTTGGGCATCAAGATATTGATCTCTTTTAGAGTCTATAGTGACTACTTCAGTGTACCCTGAGGCTTTCTCATAGTAATAATCATAGTCCTTTATAATCGGAATGGGGATTGATTTCTTTATTCCGCTTGGGCCAAAACTGTCATATAAACCAACAGTACCTGTTTCGGTCTTGCTGTCAATATCAATCATTGCCATATAAGACTTGCCGTCTTTCGTCAGTTCTTTAGGCAGTGGGCTTATTGATTGCCGTCTGCCTAAACGTGCGCCATTCTGTGCGTCTTGCTGTGCGTAGAGCGTGGTTGCCGATGCTATCAGCAATGCCACAAATAATGTAACCTTTTTCATATCATAAGCATTTAAAGATTAGTAAACGTGTTGGATATACGGCAAACATAACCAATTATTTTGTTTATTACAACTATAATAAAAAATATATTTGGTCACTAGTGCTAATTGGAGTATCTTTGAATTCTATGAATGACAACTTTTTTACTGTTAGAGGGGAGGCGCAGTCTCAGTTCGTGGAGCAGCGTAGCCGTTTTATCTCTTTCTTATGGCATGTAACCGATGCCGAGCAGGTCAAAGAGCATTTGGCTGCTTTACAGAAAGAGTACTATGATGCGCGGCATGTGTGCTATGCCTATATGTTGGGGGCGGAGCGGACGGAATGGCGCGCGAATGACAACGGTGAACCCTCTGGGACGGCAGGAAAGCCTATACTGGGGCAGATAAACAGTGCCGGGCTGACTGATGTGCTGATTGCCGTGGTCCGTTATTTTGGCGGAGTTAAGTTGGGTACGTCGGGACTTACCGAGGCGTACCGCCTGGCTGCCGCTCAGGTAATAGAGAAGGCTGATGTCATTACAGCCTATGTGGAACGTGATGTGACCATATTGTTCACATATAACATGATGAACGTGGTTATGAAGGCAGCCAAGGACCTTGATGTTCAAGTCGCTACTCAGGATTGGGGCGAGTTTGACATTGATGGATCGCAGCGTACGTTTGATTGTAAAATGATTCTTAAAGCACGTCTTTCAGTGGCCGATGAATTTGAAACCAAACTGGACGCGATTGCCCGAACCCAATCTGTTTCTGAAATATTGATTATAAAAACAAATAATAACCAGATATGAAAAAAGCAAGTTTTCTTTATGGACTTTCCGTAGCCTTGTTGGCTATAGGTATTCAGTCATGCGGAGGTGGCTATGTAAAGCCTGACAACAGTAATGGACATAACCTGTGGCTTGGAGACATTTCAATTATTGAGTCTCCAATGCAATCTGATTCTGCCGGAGTGGCTTTTGTTGATGAGGTTTCACGCCTGGATTTGAAAGCCCTTGGAGTTGATGATGTGACAACTTTAATAGATAATAGCCATCCAAAGAATCTTGGCGATGAAGGATATTATATACGTCGTTCCGGAAATCGCGCTGTCGTTACGGCTGGAACATATAAAGGCCTGCTTTATGGCGTGTTCTATCTTAAAAGAATGGCTGATTGCGGTAATAAACTTGAGGACGGTTTTACGCTGGTTGAGTCTCCTGCATTCAAATACCGTATTCTGAACCATTGGGATAATCCTAATCTGACGGTGGAACGCGGATATGCAGGCAAATCACTCTGGAAATGGGAGGAACTGCCAGGTAAAATACGCCCTGAATATGAGGAGTATGCACGTGCAAATGCTTCAATCGGCATAAACGGAACGGTGCTTAATAACGTAAATGCAGATCCCTGTATGCTTACACGTGAGTATCTGGAAAAAGTAAAGGTTTTGTCAGATATTTTCCGTCCATATAACATTAAGGTCTATCTGTCATTGAACTTTGCCGCCCCCAAGCATCTGGCAAATCTAAAGACCAGTGATCCGCTTGACAAGGATGTCATCAAATGGTGGAATGAAAAGGTTGCCGAGATATACAGTCTGATTCCGGATTTTGGAGGTTTCCTGGTAAAGGCAAACTCTGAGGGGCAGTCCGGTCCGCAAGACTACGGCCGTACGCACGCTGACGGTGCCAATATGATAGCCGATGCGCTGACGCCCTATGGCGGAATAGTCATGTGGAGGGCATTCGTTTATGCGGCGACATCGCCTGACCGTGCCAAACAGGCAGTTGAGGAGTTTATGCCGCTGGACGGCCAGTTCCGTGACAATGTGATTATTCAGATAAAGAACGGACCTGTTGATTTCCAGCCGCGTGAGCCGTTCAGCCCTTTGTTCGGACAGCTGGAACATACCAATGTCATGGCTGAGATGCAGATTACCCAGGAGTATCTTGGACACAGCAATCACATGGTATATCTGCACCCCATGTGGAAAGAGTGCCTTGATTCAGACACCTATCAGAATGGCAAGGGTAGCACCGTTGCTGCTGAAACATTGGGTAAGGTTCACGGCAACACTGCTATGAGTGCAATAGCCGGTGTGACAAACATAGGTGACAGCGTAAACTGGTGCGGACATCATCTGGCTCAGGCTAACTGGTATGCATTCGGCCGTATGGCATGGAATCCTGATCTGAGTTCAGAACAGATTATAGATGAATGGCTTAAACAGACATTCACAACCGATGCTGATTTTGTTGAACCTGTAGCAGAAATGATGCTTGCGTCACGTGAGGCCTGTGTCAGTTATGAGATGCCGCTTGGTCTGCATCACACATTCAAAGGTCCGGATCACTACGGCCCCGGACCTTGGGACCGTTCGTCACGTCCTGATTGGGAACCTGCATATTATCACAAGGCTGCAGCCGATGGAGTGGGATTTGACCGTACGTCAAAGACCGGAACCAATGCAGTGTCACAATACCACGAGCCGCTCAGATCACTCTATGACAATGTTGAGACTTGTCCGGAGAACCTGATCCTGTGGTTCCATCATCTGCCGTGGGATTATAAGATGAAAGACGGACATACCCTGTGGGATGAGCTGTGCTATACTTATCAAAAGGGAATAGATCAGGCCCGCGGATTTATCAGTACTTGGGAGAGTGTGGAGAAATATGTTGATCCGGTCCGTTACAAACAGGTTCATGACAAACTGGTACGTCAGGCCAAGGATGCTATATGGTGGCGTGATGCTACGATGCTCTATTTCCAGCAGTATTCAAAGATGGATATTCCTGCTGATTGTACGCAGCCGCAGCACACTCTGGATGAACTGCGCAGTTTCCGCCTGCGTATATCCAACTATGAAACTCCGGCACTTGACAAACTGCCGGAATATAGTCTGGAATGAAAAAAAGTTGTAAGGAAATTTTATTAACCCTTGGCTAAAATGAAATGGGATAAACAGTCCCGCCTTTAACTCAAAAATTATAGGCGTCCGATGGGCGCCTATAATTTTTGAGCCGAAGGCGGGACTCGAACCCGCGACCTACGCATTACGAATGCGTTGCTCTACCAACTGAGCTATTTCGGCTTATTTCGGCCGCGAAGGTAGTTATTTTTTTTGGTTGTATCGGCTTTTTTGAGTTATTTTGCAGCCTTAAATAATATATATAAAAAATAACATTATTGCAGTATGAAATACGCGTTGGTAACAGGCGGTTCAAGAGGTCTTGGCAGGGCTGTATGTTTACAGCTTGCAACTCAAGGATATCCTGTGCTGATTAACTATAAATCAAACTCTGATGCCGCCCTTGAAACAAAGAGACTGGTTGAGGAATCAGGCGGTCAGGCAGAGTTGCTGCCTTTTGATGTCTCCAACCAGAAAGAGGTTGAGTCTGCCGTGAATGAATGGCAGGATGCGCATAAGGATGATTACATTGCCGTTCTGGTCAATAACGCAGGAATACGCCGTGATAATCTGATGGTGTTTATGCAGGATGATGATTGGAACAGTGTTCTGAATACAAATCTGAACAGTTTCTTTTATCTGACACGCCGTCTGCTTAAAGATATGCTCTCAAAGCGCTGGGGCAGGATAGTCAATATGGCATCACTGTCAGGTATCAAGGGGCTTGCCGGGCAGACCAACTATTCTGCCGCAAAGGCTGCACTTATCGGTGCCACTAAGGCTTTGGCTCAGGAGGTTGCTGCGCGCAAGGTTACGGTAAACGCTGTCGCTCCGGGATTCATAGCAACTGATATGACCAAGGAACTGCCTGAGGATGAACTCAAAAAGATGATTCCTGTAGCCCGTTTCGGTCGTCCTGAGGAGGTGGCTGCCGCTGTGGGCTTTCTGGTATCAGAAGGCGCATCGTACATAACGGGTGAGGTTATTTCAGTCAACGGAGGTCTTTATACTTGAAACAATGGGTAGAGTTGTTATAACAGGAATGGGAATATGGGGCTGTCTTGGCCAGAATCTTGATGATGTACGTGACGCTCTTTATGCAGGAAAATCAGGGATAGGTATTGATCCCGTGCGTAAAGAATACGGCTACAGGTCAGCTCTTACGGGAATTGTACCCACACCCGTACTGAAAGGTGTTCTTGACCGCCGCCTGCGTGCAGGTATGAGTGAGGAGGCTGAGTTTGCCTATATGGCATCACGTGATGCATTTGCTGCAGCCGGCATTGATGATGATTATCTGCTCAACAATGAGGTTGGAGTGATATTCGGCAATGACTCATCGGCCAAACCGGTCATAGAGACCAATCGTATCATGGAGGAGTATAAGGATACGGCGATGCTTGGATCCGGTCTTATATTCCAGTCCATGAACTCAACCGTAAACATGAACATGAGTACCATATTCCATCTGCGTGGCGTCAACTTTACGCTGAGTGCGGCCTGCGCCAGCGGTTCACATGCCATTGGATTAGGGTTCATGATGATACAGCAGGGACTGCAGGATATGGTTTTGTGCGGTGGTGCACAGGAGACCAACTATCTCTCTATGGCTTCTTTTGATGCACTGTCAGCATTCTCGGTACGTATGGACGAGCCTACAAAGGCATCCCGTCCGTTTGACCGTGACCGCGACGGCCTTGTACCAAGCGGCGGTGCTGCGGCTCTGGTACTTGAGGATTATGACCATGCCGTTAAGCGTGGTGCCAGGATATTGGCCGAGGTGGCAGGTTACGGATTCTCATCGAACGGCAGCGGCGGCATATCGCAACCCAACTCCGATGCGTCATTCCTGGCTATGAGCCGTGCGCTTAAGCAGGCAGGGGTAAACCCGGATGATGTTGACTATATCAACGCTCATGCCACATCCACACCTCAGGGAGATATGTTTGAGGCTGTTGCTCTGGCCCGTCTGTTTGAAGGACGCAAGGCATGGATAAGTTCAACCAAGTCTATGACCGGACATGAGTGCTGGATGGCCGGTGCAAGTGAGGCTGTTTATAGCACACTCATGCTTAACAACGGTTTTGTGGCGCCCAATATCAATTTTGAGAACCCTGATGAGTATTCGGCTAAACTCAAGATAGCAGCCGAGACCAAACAGACTGAATTAAAGACTGTACTGTCAAATTCCTTTGGTTTTGGAGGAACTAACAGTGCACTTGTAATCAAGAAGATATGAATCTTTCACCAGCCTTGAAGGAGGCTTACACAAAAGAACATCTGAGCGCACGTGACGCACAGCGTCTGGCTGAGTTTATAGCATGGGGTCCGATAGTGTTCCAGGCATCACGCCTGATGATAAAGTTCGGAATACTGGACCTGTTGCGTGACAATGTTGACGGACTTACTCAGCAGGAGATTGCCGATAAGACCAAGTTGTCACTGTACGCAGTCAAGGTTCTCACAGAAGCGTCACTTTCCATAGGAACTGTTCTGCTGGATCCTGATACGGACCGTTTCAGCTTATCCAAGACAGGCTGGTTCCTGCTCACGAATCCTATCACACGGGTTAACATAGACTTTAACCATGACGTGAATTATGAGGGCTGGTTCAAACTGGAGGAGTCACTCAAGGAGGGACGTCCCGCAGGATTGGAACATTTTGGAAACTGGCCTACGGTGTATGAGGGGCTTTCACAGTTGCCGGAGCAGGTTCAGAAGAGTTGGTTCGGTTTTGACCATTTCTACTCTGACCACTCATTTGATGAGGCTCTCAAGATTGTGTTTGATGGCGGCCGTACCGAATCTCTGGTTGATGTAGGCGGTAATACCGGCCGATGGGCATTGCGTTGTGTTGATTACAATGACAAGGTCAAGGTTACCATAATGGACCTGCCACAGCAACTTGATATGATGCGCAGACAGACAGCAGGCAAGAAGGGTGCCGACCGCATTGAGGGATTCGGCATAAATCTTTTGGACCGTACACAGAAGTTCCCCATGGGCCGTCACTTTGATGCCATATGGATGAGCCAGTTCCTGGACTGCTTCTCTGAGGATGAGATACTGAGCATACTTACACGTGCAGCCGAAGCAATGGACAAGAATACGCGTCTTTACATCATGGAGACCTTCTGGGACCGTCAGCGTTTTGAGCCGGGCGCACTGTGCCTGACCATGACAAGCCTCTATTTTACTGCTATTGCAAACGGAAACAGCAAGATGTATCATTCAGAATGCATGGAGCGTCTTGTTGAGAAGGCAGGAATGAAAGTGGAATGCATTCATGACAATCTTGGACAGGGAGGCCACAGCATTATGGTATGCGTTTTAAAAAACTGATTTAAACAAGTAAACTGATATATGGACAGAAAAGAGATTGAAGCGAAAGTCAGAAATTTCATGATTGAGGATCTTGAAATTGATGAGGAAAAGATCTGCCCTGATGCGCTGCTAAAGCAGGATCTGGGTATAGACAGCCTGGATTTCATTGACATAGTGGTGATAGTGGAGAAGACATTCGGGGTTAAGATCAAGAGTGAGGAGATGGCTGGAGTTAAGACCTTCAGCGCGTTCTGTGACTATCTGGAGAGCAAGCTTGGCTAAGAAAGGGGGTAAACCCGCAGAGTGGAAGGGTAGGACTGACGGACTGCCGTGGATGATACGTTCACTGGTAGTCATGATGAAGGTGATTGACAGGCGCGTCATTTATTGTTTCATGGCGATAGTGGTGCCTTTTTACATGATTTTTCATCACGACAGTTATCTGGCTACATACAGATTCTTCAGACAGCGCTTTGGTTTGGGCCGTATCAAGTCATTCTTCAAGGTTTATGCCAATCATTTCCGTTTTGGTCAGGTCATTGTTGACCGTTATGCGGCCTATGCCGGTAAGAAGTTCCGTTTTGAACTGGACGGTAACGAGCGTTTCATGGAACTTGTAAATGGCGAGCGGGGATTTGTCCAACTGAGTTCACACGCAGGTAACTATGAGATGGTAGGATATGGTCTTACATCGACCGCCAAAAAGATCAACGGTCTGTTTTACGGAGGTGAGAGCAAGGTGATGATGGATTTCAGACGCAAGATACTGGCTCTGCACAACGTGAATCTGATTGAGGTCGATGAGAGCATGTCACATATCTTCAACATGAATGCGGCAATAGACCGGGGTGAGATAGTGAGTATGACAGGTGACCGTCTGTTCGGTTCATCAAAGGCGCTCAAATGTATGTTCCTTGGTAAGGAAGCCCGTTTCCCGATGGGACCGTTTGCCCTGGCTGTGCAGAAGGAGGTGCCTATGCTGGCTGTGTTCTCCATGCGTTATCACGGCCGATACAGGGTCTATGTGAGGGATATAAAACAGGATGAGTCTCTGCCTTTAAGAGCCAGGATGGCTGATATGGCAGGAAAATTCGCTTCAGAACTTGAGAACGTGGTGAGGATGTATCCTACCCAGTGGTTCAACTATTACGATTTCTGGAAAACTGATGAATGAGTTTGAAAAGATAGATGTACATACGCTTCTGCCGCAGCAGGAGCCGTTTGTAATGATAGACAGGCTGATTCATTATGACCCGGTTCGGACCGTTACAACGCTTCAGGTCAGGGCTGACAACATATTTGCCGATGACGGACACCTGTCAGTGGCAGGACTGAATGAGAACATAGCCCAGACCTGCGCTGCCAGGATGGGTTACATCAGTCATTCATCGGGAGGTAAAGTGAAGATAGGAGTGATTGGTGCCATAACCGGATTCAGCGTGAGCCGTACTCCGCTGGTAGGTGAGGTACTGACAACAACAATAGATGTGATTCAGGAGGTTTTCAATGTGACACTGGTACATGCTACAGTAACCGTAGGGGCCGAAGTCATTGCTGAGACAGACCTCAAAATCGCATTGCAGGATTGAGATTTGAAACTGATATGAAAGAACTTAAAGCAACCGTACCCCTTAATATCCGCTTCAGTGAGGTGGATTCAATGAACATTGTATGGCACGGATCATACGTGATGTATTTTGAAGATGCCCGTGAGGCGTTCGGCAAGAAGTACGGTATAGCCTATCTTGATATATTCGGCAACGGCTTTTATGCTCCGCTGGTAGAACTCTCTTTCAAGTACAAGAGTCCCATCATATATGACATGAAACCGGAGATAACCATCACCTACAAGCCGGTTGATGCCGCCAAGATAGTATTCGATTATGAGATAACAAACCCGGAGAACGGTGATGTGCTTGCTACCGGCCATTCAGTGCAGGTGTTCATGGATCTGAACTACCAGTTGGTATGGACCAATCCGGATTTTTATGAGGAGTGGAAGAGGAGATGGCTCGACTGATAAGATGCATAGCTGATAACGTGGTGTCACCGTTGGGACTGGATTCACGTTCCAATTATGACAGCGTCAAGGCCGGAAAGTCCGGTCTGGCACGTTATGAGTTTATGGGTAACATAACTACTCCCTTTGTGCTGTCACGTATGGACCGCGGGGTCATTGACGCTCTGTGCGGTAAACTTGGCATAAAGGGTAACTACACTTTCTTTGAGAAGTTCCTGCTCTGTTCATCCGTTCAGGCGGTAAGGGAGTCAGGCATTGATGCTTCATCAGAGAGGGTGTTGTTCATAGTATCTACCACTAAAGGCAATACGTCACTTTTAGGGCAGCCTCAGGATGGGGTGGCCGATGAGCGTGTATTGCTGGGCAAGGCTGCGCATGAGGTGTCACGTTTCTTTGGAAATCCCAATAGTCCGCTTGTGGTATGCAACGCCTGCATATCGGGTGTATGTGCCCAGATAGAGGCTATGCGTGCGCTGCGCAGTGGGCGTTATGATTACGCTGTAGTGATAGGGGCTGATGAGCAGTCACCGTTCATCATATCGGGATTCCTCTCATTCAAGGCCATATCCGATGAACCTTGCCGTCCGTTTGACAAGGAGCGTAAGGGGCTGAACCTGGGTGAGTGTGCCGCTACTGTGGTACTTGAGGCATCGGATGAGATAAAAGGCGGTTGGGAACTGGTTTGCGGCGCAATCCGTAACGATGCCAACCATATTTCCGGGCCGTCACGTACGGGTGAAGGCAGTTACCTGGCACTGATGGAGGTGCTTAAGGAGTGCCGCCGTGAGGAACTGGCTTTCGTGAATGTACACGGTACAGCCACTGCCTATAATGATGAGATGGAATCAATTGCGCTATACCGTGCTGGCCTGATAGATGTTCCTGTAACCGGACTTAAAGGCTATTACGGCCACACCATGGGTGCTGCAGGTATAATGGAAAGCATTCTGTCCATGTATGCAGTACGTGACAATACGGTGCTTGCCACAGGAGGCTATCGTGAGCAGGGCGTGACCTATCCGGTGAGCGTGAGCAGTGAAGTAAGAGTGTGCAATGGCAGTGAGTTCATCAAACTGCTTTCAGGATTCGGCGGGAGCAATGCCGCACTTTTGTACAGATTTGTGGAGTAGGTATGGAGAGGAGAGGACTTGACTATGTAGTGCTGAATCAGGGATATGTCTCTGTGAACGGCCGTGTGATTGAGCATGAGGCTACGGGGAATGCTCTGCTTACTGAACTGTACCGTAACCATATTGCCGATTGGCCCAAATTCTTCAAGATGGATACTCTGAGCAAAGCCGGTTTCGTGGCCTCGGAGTTGTTGCTTAAAGAGACAGGTGAACGCCGTCTTGACGGCGAAGAGTTTACCTCCGGATGCGCCATAGTGCTATTCGGTGCCACAGCATCACTTTGCGCTGACAGAAACTATCAGGAGACTATTCGGGACAAGGATAATTATTATCCAAGCCCGGCGCTTTTCGTATATACTCTGCCTAACATAGTAACGGGTGAGATTGCTATCCGTAACCATTGGCGCGGAGAGACATCTTTCTATGTACTTGAGGCTCCTGATGCGGTTCAGATGGCCTTTCATCTGGCTTGTGCATTTCAGAACAAGACAACTGAGAGCATACTTGCAGGATGGGTGGACAGTTCACGCAACGATGATTTCCAGGCTTTCATGACTGTAATACGCAGAGAGGATGCTGCTGATACAGACTGGCTTGCGGGACAACTTAAACAGATGATTAACATTTTAAACAACAAGTGATATTATGGAAGAGATGATTCTTAAACTGAAGCAGGAGATTATTGAGGTTCTTAATCTTGAAGACATCAAACCTGAGGATATTGACAATGACGCTCCTCTGTTTGGTGAAGGTCTGGGCCTTGATTCAATTGATGCACTTGAACTTATCGTTCTTATGGAGAAAAACTACGGCATCAAGTTGCAGGATCCTGCCAAGGGTAAGGAGATATTCAAGTCCATCAATGTGATGGCTGATTACATTCAGAAAAACCGCACCAGATAATGCCAGAGAGATCAGTGCTGATAACCGGCTGCGGCATTGTAAGTGCCATAGGCCTGGATTGCGGACAGGTGCTTGATTCGCTCCTCAAGGTACGCACCGGCGTGGGGCCTCTCAAGTATCTCAAGACGGAACATACGGAATTCCCCGTAGGTGAGGTCAAGTTGTCCGATGAGGAGATGGAGCGTATCATGGGCATTGCTCCCGGTACTCCTACCACTCGTACGGCACTGATGGGAATGATAGCCCTGCATGAGGCATTAGGTGAGGCTAAACTGAGCCGTGAGGATCTTAAGGAGTGTGGTTTTGTGAACGGCACTACCGTGGGCGGCATGGACAAGAGTGAGCAGTACTATCTGGATTTCATTGAGAATGACAGCCGTAACGCTTACATCGGTACCCATGACTGTGGTTCATGCTCCGAGATGATTGCTGACAGGTTCGGCCGGTTCAAGATGATAACCACCATATCCACGGCATGCTCATCGGCAGCAAACGCCATTGAGATGGCGGCCGATATGATCCGTCTGGGTGAGGCCGATATTGTTGTGGCCGGAGGTTCGGAGTGCATCACCAAGTTCCACCTTAACGGCTTCAACTCACTGATGATACTGGACCATAACCAGTGCCGTCCGTTTGATGCAGAGCGCGCAGGGCTGAATCTTGGTGAGGGTGCCGCATTTGTGGTGCTTGAGGAGTCTGGTCATGCTGCATCAAGAGGAGTCAAGGTTTTGGCACGTCTGTCAGGTTATGGAAATGCCTGTGACGCTTTCCACCAGACCGCGTCATCGCCTGACGGTGAAGGCGCATATCTGGCTATGAGCAAGGCGCTTAATGAGGCTGGCTTAAAACCGCAGGATATTGATTACGTGAACGCTCACGGCACTGGAACTCCCAATAATGACGAGAGTGAGAGCCAGGCCATGAAACGCCTGTTCGGCAGCAGTATGCCACCGGTGTCATCGACCAAATCAATGACCGGACATACCACAAGCGCATCGGGAGCAATTGAGACCGTTATCTGCATTCTGGCATTGAGAAACGGTTTCATACCTGTAAACTATGCGTTTGAGCACCCTATGGAGAACGGCATCGTGCCTAATATGGATCTCAATAAAGGTTGCAGGCTGCGTCACGTTCTCTGTAACTCGTTCGGGTTTGGCGGCAACGATTCATCATTGGTAATTTCAGCGGCAGAATGAGTATGGAAAAGGAATCTGTAAATATTCTGTCAGCCAAGCAGATATCAATCCAGGCCCCGCTGTCTGAGGAGTGGATGGACAATCCCCTGAACTACTCAGAGGATTACGTACGTGCCGTTGATCCTGATTTCAAACAGTTCATATCGGCCGGTGACGCCCGCCGTATGGGAAAACTGCTCAAACGTGCACTGGCAACATCGTTATCGGCACTGCAGGAGGGCGGAATTGATAATCCCGATGCCATTATTACAGGTACGGGATTCGGCAGCATAGAGAATACTGAACTGTTCCTGGATGCACTGGTACGTGAAGGTGAGCAGTTGCTTAAACCCACACAGTTCATGCAGTCAACCCACAATACGGCATCGTCACTGATAGGAATACACACCCGGTGTCACGGATATAACTCCACATATTCACAGAAAGGATTCTCTTTTGACAGCGCTCTTTATGATGCCTGGATGCAGTTCCGCATAGGCAGGATAAAGTCGGCACTGGTGGGCAGTCACGATGAAATGTCGCCGGTGTTCTCAGGATTTGTACGCAAGGCCGGACATGTAAAGGAGGGTGAGATATGCAGTGAGGCTGCCGTCTCGGTACTGTTGGCTGAGAGTGGCAATGCTTATTGTACACTTGATGGCGTGCGCCTGCTTGACACCCCGTCAAGTGATACTCTTAAGGAGGTTTTAGCCGATATGACTGACGGCGGTATTGATGCCGTTATGACCGGCAAGAGCGGCAACAGTGAAAATGATTCATGGTACGGATTCCTGGACACTTTGCTTCAGGGGGTTCCGCAACTAAGATACAAGCCCCTGTTCGGGGTGAACTTCTCATCATCGGCCACAGGATTCTACGCTGCGGCATGCTGCTTGCGCAAGGGTAGTGTACCGGCAGTTCTTTCAGAATCAGGCAAAGGCGTGGAGTGCAGCAAGGGCATTCTGGTGGTCAATGTGGTTGAGGGACGTCATTATTCATTCTCATTATTGAAACCGGTATGTGGAAAATAATACCATATTCATTGCTGCAGAGCATACTGTTGGCGGCCGGTCAGCTTATGATGAAACTGGCCTTGAACAATATGAGCCAATATCAGGGTTTCTGGCGTTTCCTGGGCAGAGAGATGACAAACTGGTGGTGGCTTGGTTGCGGTCTCTCCATGGGTGGCGCTACGGTGATGTGGTTCTACATAATGAAGAACTTTCCGCTCAGTGTGGCCTATCCGCTCAGTTGCCTCAGTTTCGTGTTCGGAATGCTGGGGGCGATGGCTTTCCTGGGTGAGCAGATACCTGTGGGACGATGGATAGGCATAGGTCTTATACTGGTCGGAGCGGCATTAATAAGCAGATGATATGAAGAAGACATACATTATAGTCACGGTTCTGGTCCTGCTCCTTGCTGCGGGGGTGGGGGCTGTTACGTTCCAGGGAACTCAGACTCTGGATGAGATGACAGAGAGCATCGTCAAGGCATGTTCCGATATCAGGTCCCTGAAGTGTGATGTTGCTCAGACAAGGCGTACGCCTTTTATTGAAGAGCCTTCAAAATCATACGGGACGATGCTTTATATCAAGCCTTCCAGATTCTGTCTGGATTATAATGACCCATACAGGTGGATACTCAAAGTTGACGGAAACAACATAGTTACAGGGTTTGACGAGACCCAGTTGGACCAGGATATGGGAAGACTGTACAAGGGCATATCGGACATGATACTTGGTTGTATGTCAGGCGAGTTGCTCAAGGATAAGCGGACATTCAGGGTGACCGTTACAGATACCGGTGACGAGTGGAAGGCCGTTCTGATACCGGTGCGCCGCGACATGAAGAAGATATTCAATCAGATTGAACTGGGATTTGATCCGGAAACACGATTGCTCCGTCGTCTCCAGATGAATGATTCGGCCGGAGGCATAACGGAGATTGTGGTAAGCAATGTGAAACTTAACGGAGATTATGAAGCTGATTGGTGACTTTTTCAGTATAGAGTCCCCGATGGAGGGCTTGCCGCATGGACAGTCAGGGTTCAACATCATACTGAATCCTGACCATCTCATTTATAAGGCACACTTTCCCGGACAGCCTGTAACTCCGGGAGTATGTATCCTGCAGATGATTCAGGAGATACTTTCAGAGCAGGAGGGTATGCCTTTGTTTATCAGTAAGATAAAGAACGTCAAGTTTATAAACTTGATATCGCCCCTGAATGACAGCAGGATATCAGTGCTGTTCAGTTCCGTCAGTGAGGAGGAGGGCGGTATCAGGGCACAGGGCGTGATTGCCCGCAGGGAGAATACCGCCGATGTGTTCCTCAAGTTTTCATTATTTCTTGTAAGAGAACCTTTTTGAGATGTCAAGATACTGCATCATAATACCCACATTCAATAACGGCGGCACTGTGGCCGGCGTGGTGGAGCGTGCGCTTAAGGTGTGCACTGATGTGATTGTGGTCAATGACGGCAGTACGGACAACACGGTATCAGGGTTATGCGGATCTGACATAACACTCCTTACCCATGAACGCAACAAAGGCAAGGGAAAGGCTTTGAAGACAGGCCTGGAATATGCTGCAAGGAATGGTTTTAGCCATGCCGTTACCATTGATGCTGACGGACAGCATTTTCCCGAGGATATTCCTGCACTCATAAGAGTGGCCGATGAGCATCCGGACAGGATAATAGTGGGGTGCCGAAATCTTACGAGTGAGAATATGCCGCGTCAGAATACGTTTGCCAACCGGTTCTCAAACTTCTGGTTCCGTCTGCAGACAGCTCAGAAGGTTGATGACACACAGTCCGGATTCCGTGTCTATCCGCTTGATGCGCTGCACGGGATGGGGCTGCTGACAGCCCGATATGAGGCGGAACTGGAACTTCTGGTCTTTGCTGCCTGGAATGGTGTACGGATAGAGACTGTTCCGGTGCGTGTATGGTACGCCCCTGCCGGAGAGCGTGTATCACATTTCCGCCCGTTCTGGGATTTTTTCAGAATCTCCGTTCTGAACACATTGCTCTGCTTTGGCGCACTACTTTACGGTGTGCCGGCGGCATTGGTCAGAAAGATAAAACGTAAGAGCCATGACTGATTTCTTTCTCAAAATATATGACCGGCTCAGGTGCCGCAAGGGGATGGCTGCTCTTATCGTAGCCGTCATTGTGGCTCTCTCAGTATTTTCACTGTGCCGGTTGCACTATGAGGAGGATATAGCCGGATTCCTGCCTATTGACCGTTCTGACAGCCGTCAGACCGAGTTTATGGAATCGGTGTCAAGGCAGAACAGCATCGTTGTCATTTTCCGCGCTGCTGATGATGCATCGGATGATGAAATAGTGAACGCCATGGATCTGTATGAGGAGCAGTGGTTCCGGAATGACACGCTGGAACTTGTTCCCGATATGAGTGCCCAGGCCGATGAGTCCGTGGCATTGGAACTGATACAGTTTGTGCAGGAGCATTATGCCAGTTTCCTTACTCCGGCTGATTACCGCCGCATGGATTCACTGCTTTCACAGCCCGGATATATAAGTGAGAGGCTTGAGGCCGACAAACGTTCCCTGCAGATGCTTACCGGCAGTTTCACGGCAAACACAATACCTTATGATCCGCTGGGATTGTTCAGTAACGTGCTGTCGGGGTTGGCCGGTATCGGCTCTGACGGTGGATACAGGCTTGTGGACGGATACATACTGCACGGCACAGAGCCCGCAGGTCTGCTGCTTTTTGAATCACCGTTCGGAGAGAGTGAGTCAGGCCGTAACGCCCAACTGGTGGAACTGGTTGAAAAGACGGGTGCACAGGTAACAGCAGAAACAGGCATAAGAGTATCTGCGGTTGGTGCTCCCGTGATAGCCGTTACCAATGCCGACAGGATAAAGAAGGACAGCGTTCTTGCCGTGGCACTGGCTGTGATAGGTATTCTGGCAGTGTTGTGGTTCTCATTCAAACGCCTTGACTATATTCTGTGGATAGCTGCCACTCTACTCTTTGGAGCGGTGTTTGCTTTGGGACTGATAGGGTGCATAAAAGACTCTATATCAGTGATTGTGATAGGATTAGGGTCAGTGATAGTAGGTATTGCGGCCAATTATCCGCTTCATTTCCTGCATTCGCTGCGTGATACGGCCGATAACAGGGAGTCATTGAGTGAGATGGTGGTGCCGCTGCTGGTGGGTAACATAACCACTGTGAGTGCGTTCCTATGCCTGCTGTTCCTTAAGGCACAGGCCATGCATGACCTGGCTCTGTTCGGATCATTCATGCTGGCAGGTACGATAATCTTCTCATTGGTATTCCTTCCCGTATTTGCCAGAGCCGGAGTAAAAGATCCAAAAGATGAGGCCAGGGCAGAAGAGAAGCCCATTACAGGCAGCAGCCGTCTGTGCCGCATTGTTTCGCCTATAGTCATTCTGATTACCATAGCAATGCTGATATGGGGAGGCAGCAGCAAGTTCGATACAGACCTGAACCATATCAACTACATGACTCCGCAGCAGAAAGAGGATCTGCAGTTCATATCGGGCAGTGTGGGGGATGCAGGTGCTGACCGTCTGTCTGTCCTGGCAGGTATGCTTGCCTCTGAGGCTGAAAAGGAGACTGTAGGAGAGCGTTGGACTGATTTCTGGAAAAATCACCCGCAGGTTATAGCAGAACTCCGTGAGGAGTCACGGAATTACGGATTTACGGAGAGCGCTTTTGCACCGTTCCTGGAGTCGGTCAGCAGTGAGCCTGAGATAGTGTCGGCAGAGGATGTCACTCCTGTCAATATGAGTGAGGTCATGGCATCACTGGTAAAATCACTTTCCGATGATTTCAACATGGTGCTGTTCATGTGCGGATTCATTGTATTTGCATTCCTGTGGATATCATTCGGTAAACTGGAACTGGCTCTGATTTCATTCCTGCCGCTGACTGTGGGCTGGATATGGATTCTGAGCATTATGAACATGCTGGGCATCCAGTTCAATATTGTAAGCATAATACTGGCCACATTCATTTTCGGTCAGGGTGATGACTACACCATCTTCATTACAGAGGGGCTGATGCATGAGTACAAGACGGGTGTAAGGACTGTCGATGAGCGCCGCAAGAGTGTAATAATATCGGCGGTGATAATGTTCATAGGTATCGGCACGCTTATATTTGCCAAGCATCCGGCCATGCGTTCACTGGCAGAGATTACCATGCTGGGAATGTTTGTGGTGGTTGTCATGGCGCATTTCCTGCCGGAGTGGCTGTTCCGTTGGATGACCATGAAGGACGGTAAGGTTCGTGCCATGCCTGTTACGATAATGCGTCTGCTGCGTACCGCTTTCGCGTTCGGGTTCCTTATAGTGTCAGTTACCGTTTGCACTCCCGTGGTGCTGGTAATGTTCTTAGGCAAGAAGAGGGAGTGGAAAGACCGCTTTCTGCATAATCTCTTATATCGGTTTGCCAATCTGGTGATACGCAGGGTGCCTGCCGTGAACTTTACGCTTGACAACAGTGTGGGTGAGACTTTCAGCAAACCGGCGGTGATAATAAGCAACCACCAGTCACATCTGGACCTTATGTGTCTGCTTATGCTTACGCCCAAGATGATAGTCGTAACCAATGACTGGGTGTGGCGCAATCCTATCTATGGCGCACTTATCAGACGTGCCGAATTCGTGCCGGCGGCTGAGGGCATTGAGGAGTATATGCCTAAGTTCCGCAGTCTTGCAGAGCGGGGATATTCCATTCTTGTTTTCCCTGAAGGGACGCGCTCAGTGGATTGTTCCATACTGCGTTTCCATAAAGGGGCTTTCCATCTGGCTCAGGAACTGGGCATGGATATATTGCCTGTATGTCTGCACGGTGTGGGCTATGCTCTGCCCAAAAAGGAATTCATGCTCCGTCCCGGACATATAACCGTTACCATAGGCAAACGTGTCACTCCTGACGATATGAGTTGGGGGGCCGATGCCAGGGAGCGTACCAAGGCATTCCACAGGTTCTATGAGAAATGGTATGCTGATTTGTGCTATAAGTTTGAGACTGAATATCAAGACATTCCTGATAGCCTTAAAGTAATAAATGAGAGTTGATTATGGAGGTGGTGATCATAGGTGCAGGAATGGGCGGATTGTTCTGTGGCGCGCTCTTGGCTAAACGGGGTGTCAGGGTTACCGTGCTTGAGAAAAACAGCACCATAGGCGGCGGACTTCAGACATTTGTGCGTGGCGGAGAGACCTATGAGACCGGAATGCATGTGGTGGGAGGTTTCAATGAAGGAGGAATCCTGAACAGTATCTGCCGCTATCTTGGTATAATGGACAGATTGCGCATACGCTGTTCAGACATGATGCTGTGTGTCAGATACACAGACAGCGGGCGCACATATAATCTGCCTGCAGGCAGAGAGGCGTTTGTGGATTATCTGTCAGGATTGTTTCTGCATGAGAAAGAGAACATAAGAGAATATGTTGATGCCGTATTCCGTATATCCCATGAGGAGAAACTGTTCTATCTGGAGAGTCTGAGCAGTAATGAGAATCACTCGCCGGAGTTCTTTATGCCGGCCGATGCCTTCATCGCAAAGTATGTGAAAGATACGGAACTACGTGCTCTCCTGGCATCAGTTAATCCGTTATACTCAGGTATTCCGGGACATTCACCTGCTTATATCCACATAATGATCTCAGCACTTTTCATGGAGAACCCCTGCTGGTTTGACGGCGGTTCCGGACAGTTGGCTGAGGCTCTTAAGAGTGTGATTGAAGATGCCGGAGGACGTGTGCTGACGCGATGTGAGGTGGCATCGGTCCGTGTATCGGACATGAATGTGGTTTGTGTGACAGATAAGGCCGGTAATGAATATCGTGGGGACTGGTATATCAGTGATATACACCCGTGTACCCTGATTCCGATGATTGACGGCAAGGCTTTTACCGCAGGTTACTGCAGCCGCATTGAGAGCATTCCTGACACGGCATCGGCTTTCAAGGTGTTCATCAAGCTCAAACCGGGTGCAATACGTTTCCCGGGTCATCCTGTATGCATTATTGACAGCAAGGACAATGTATGGAAAATGGCCCGGTATGAAAGCGGGGAGTGGCCTCATGGCGCAAACTGCTTCTTCGGCGAGGGCCGGGACGGATGGGCTTCACACATGACAATATATTGCCTGATGGACTTTGAAGAGGTCCAGGAGTGGGAGAATACCCATTCCGGACATCGTGGAGAATCATATGAGGCATGGAAGAGGGAGCGCACAGACAGGGTCGTTTCACTTGTAGAAAAATGGTATCCCGGAATAAGGGAATGTGCGGAGGATATTTTTGCATCGTCTCCGCTCACTTTCAGGGACTGGTTTGGTACCCGCAGGGCAGGCGCTTACGGCCTTTTCAAGGATTGCGGCAACATAGCGGCATCACTTATTCCTATCAAGACAAAGGTTAAGAATCTGTTGCTTACAGGACAAAATGTAAATATGCACGGAATTGGTGGAGTACCGATGACTGCAATTGAAACCATTCAGACTATATTTGCAGATGATTCTGTACTGAACGGAATAAAAGAGGTAATAGCAAACAAGTAATAGAAACGAGTAATATAAAGGACGATATGAACACTTTCAAGTTAAAGCTCATATATCCCAAGTGGCAGAAACTAAGAGGCCAGACAACTTTCAACCTGCCGCCTCACGGACCTGTGGCATTTGCCGCCACGCTACCCGAATGGGTGGATGTGTCATTTACCGATGAGAATGTTGAGCCTATAGACTTTGATGAAGAGTGTGATGGTGTAGCGCTCTCAATGATGCTCAGCACTCAGGTCAAGCGCGGATGGGAGATAGCAGACGAGTATCACAAGCGCGGCAAACTGGTTGCAGCGGGAGGTATCTCCACCATGCTTCATGCCGAGGAGATGGTAAATCATGTGGACAGTGTCTTTCTGGGTGAGGCCGAGGGCCGTTCCGAGCAGATGATGATTGACTGGGTGAACGGTGACTTGAAGAAGATATACAACTACATGGGCAATATGCCTCCCATTGAGTCTGTAGGCCCCTGTCGCCGTGACCTCTATAAACGTGAACTTTATAACCACAAAGGCGTGCAGATGGTGGACCTGTTCCATGCCAGCCGCGGATGCCGTTTCAGTTGCTATCCCTGTGCAGTGTCATATCTGGGAGGCCGTAAGTTCCGTCCGCGTCCTATTGACAAGGTGGTTGAGGATATGGCTGCCATTGATAACAACCGCCTGTTTATTGTAGATAACTCATTGGCACAGAACAAGGAGTGGGAGAAAGAACTCTTTACCGCTATTGCTCCTTTGAAAAAGAAATGGATAAGCCATACCATTGAGGATGATCCCGAGGTTCTGGACCTTGCCGCCAAGGCAGGTGCCTGGTATGTGTATCAGGCGGTTTATGATACATCGGACTATATCAAGGAGCGCGTAAAGCGCTATCATGATTACGGAATAGGCGTTGAGGGTACCATCCTTCTGGGACTTGATAACCAGACCGAGGATGACATTAAGCGTCTGATAGATTTCCTTGGTGAGATTGACCTTGACCTTGCAGAGTTTACCGTAATGACTCCGTTCCCGCACACCAAGGGATATGATGACCTGCTGCGCCAGGGACGTATCTTTGACTTTGACTGGAACCATTACAATGCAGGTCAGGTGGTGTTCCAGCCCAAGCATATGAGTCCGGAACGCCTGCAGGAACTATATGACTACGCATGGAAGAGTTTCTATGCCAGTGAGAGCCAGGAGCAGAAAATGTTCCGTCTGTTCTGCAATGTGGCTCTGCGTGAGATGGAAGAGGGCACATACCGCCCGCGTGACCGCAGGCTTGCCAACAAGTCATTCGGCCGCGATGTTGACAGAAGTGTAAGAAATGTAAATCTATGAAAGTATCACCAGATTATTACGACGAGATATTTGATTTCAAGGGCGAATGGGATATGCCCTCATCATGCGGTCTCAAGATTCGTTCGCTTGACGGCAAGCCATGCGTTATCGTAACGGAACTGTATCAGGATAATCCCGGTACATCTGTGACATATGCCGGAAAGAAACTGGCAGAGCAGATTTGTGAGGCCAAGGGGTTGAATCTGAATGAAATAATATACGTTGAGTGTAATCCCAACACCAATTCCAAACTCTCTTTCTATGATGAGGAGTTCTTTCAGGTTGATTTCAATGCCGATATTCAGCATCGTTACCGTCAACTTGACAGGACAGAGGTTATGAAAATGACTGCAGACTGATGCTCGGAAAGTTATTGTTGCTCATACCACTTATAATTATTCCAGCCAGGAATAGTTTCACGCCGTGGGCAGGTCAGGACAGACGTGCTCAGGATGTGATACTTACACCGTATATAACTGATGACAGCAGGAATGCTCCTACGGTAATAATATGTCCCGGCGGCAGTTATTGCTGGCTTGATGTAAAGGGTGAAGGTATTGAAGTGGCTGAGTGGCTTAATGAGCAGGGCGTATCGGCTTTCCTTTTGCAGTACAGAACCGCCGGGTTCGGTGCCTATTTTACGCGTTATCGCTATGTGGCACGCGGAAACCGCCATCCTGATATGATCTGTGACGTACAGAGAGCAATCCGCTACGTTCGTGAGAATGCAGACAGTCTGGATATTGATCCTGATAAAGTGGGCGTATTGGGCTTTTCCGCCGGCGGGCATCTGGCATTGTGCTCAGCCTGTTTCAGCGAAACGGATTATACTGATTTACCCCAAGGACTGGCCACGGTATCGCTCAGACCTGCTTTTGTAGGCGCTATTTACCCTGTAGTCACAATGAGCGGAGAATATGCGCATAAGCGTTCACGCCGCGGATTACTGGGAGAGTGGGGCAAGAGGAACAAGGCAATGAGAGACAGTATGTCTGTTGAAAAGCATATCCCCTCTGACTGCCCGCCGGTGTTCTTTGTAAATTGTAAAGATGATCCGGTGGTTGACTGGCATAATTCAGTTTTGCTTGATGAGGCGTTGACAGAGGCCGGTATTGAGCATACTTATATACAATATGAGACCGGCCGACACGGATTCGGTGTCAGTGAGGTTTATGGCACCAGGGAGTCCAGGCAATGGAAATACAGGTTTATTGAGTGGCTGGACCAGATAGGATTTTAAGTTATGGAAAAGGATATAGAATTTGAAAGCCCTGAACGGATCAAGGAATTCCAGGAGGAACTGCTTAAAAAGCACTTGTCTTATCTCAAGTCAAATTCTGTCTATTACAGAAGGCTGTTTGACAGTTACGGCATTAAAACAGAAAAGATAAGACATCTTGAGGATCTTGTCAGGATTCCGTTTACAGAGAAGAAAGACCTTCAACTCTACAATGATGATTTCTGCTGCGTTCCGCGCAAAAAGATAATAGATTACATAACCACGTCGGGCACATTAGGTGATCCGGTGTTGTTCGGATGTACTGAAAAAGACCTGCAGCGCTTGGCATATAATGAGAAAAAGTCATTTGAGTGCGCCGGTCTGACCGATGAAAGCGTGCTGCAACTTATGACCACGCTTGACAAGCGTTTCATGGCAGGCATGGCCTATTTCTTGGGGCTTAGGGAGATGGGCGCAGGTGTGATTCGTGTAGGCAACGGCATACCTGAACTGCAGTGGGATACCATACGCCGTTTTCACCCTGATGCCATAATGTGCGTTCCGTCATTCATTCTGAAACTGATTGATTACGCTGAGTCACACGGTATTGACTATCATTCCAGCAGCATACGCCGCATAATAGGTATAGGTGAGGGCTTGCGTGACCAGAATTTCGGTTACAACCTGTTGGGCCGTCAGATTCATGAGCGTTGGCCAGAGGTTCAACTGTTTGCCACATATTCATCAACAGAGATGGGTGCCACATTCAGTGAGTGCGAGTACGGAATGGGCGGTCATGTGCATCCGGAACTCATTATTGTTGAAATTATAGGCGATGACGGTTTTCCTGTAGCCGACGGTCAGCCTGGTGAGGTCGTAGTGACCACGCTTGGTGTTGAGGGCATGCCTTTGCTGCGTTTCCGCACCGGCGATATAGCCTGCAAGCATGTTGAGCAATGCCGCTGCGGCCGATGGTCATACCGTCTGTCACCGCTTTTGGGCAGAAAGAACAACATGATCAAACTCAAGGGTACCACACTGTATCCGCCTGCCATATATGATGTGCTTGACAACACTGATTACGTTGAGAATTATGTGGTTATTGTACGCAACAGCGAGGCCGGAACTGATGAAGTACTGGTTAAGGTGGGACTCAGGCATAATCCGGAATTTGATGCCATCAAGGAACTCAAGGACCGTTTCCGTTCCCGCATACGTGTGGCTCCTGAGATTGAGATCTGTCCGGTTGAGCAGATCAATGCAATCAATTATCCGCCTACAGGCCGCAAGCCGGTCAAGTTTATTGATGAGAGAAAATAATGATTATGGAGAGAGAAACCCGTTTTGACGATATCCGTCCATACAGGGACGATGAGATTCCGGCAGCAATGCAACGCATTGTCTCTGACCCGTATTTTCCGCCTATGGCACAGTATGTCTATCCGGACCGGACCGTAGATGAGGTTAAGGAGATATTTCTCAGTTGTCATAACATCTTTGAGTTCCAGACAACCGTGATGAAACAGGTTAATGAACAGGTCATTGAACATACTACTGACGGCCTTACATTCGGTGGAATTGAACGGCTTGACCCCTCCAAGCGTTACCTCTATATAAGTAATCACAGGGATATTGTGCTTGATTCCTGTCTGCTGATGTATATCCTGCATACAAACGGTCTCAAGATTGGTGAGATAACATTCGGTTCCAATCTTATGAAAGGCCAGATGGTTATAGACATAGGCAAGAGCAACAAGATGTTCCGTGTGGAGCGTGGCGGTAATCCGCGTCAGATGTATCTCAACTCGCTTCATCTGTCAGATTATATCAGATACGCCATTACAGAAAAACATGAGTCCGTATGGATTGCCCAGCGTAACGGTCGCACCAAGGATGGCATTGACCACACAGACCAGGGGCTTATCAAGATGCTCAGTATGAGCGGTGGAAAAGACCGTGTCCAGTCTCTTGCGCAGTTGAATATTGTGCCGGTGTCAGTGTCATATGAATGGGAGTCCTGTGACATTCTTAAAGCACTTGAACTATATGCATCCCGTGACGGTAAACCATATGTCAAGAAACCGGGTGAGGACCTGAACAGCATTATTACCGGAATAACCCAGCCCAAGGGCAGAGTGCATATTGAATTGTGTGAACCGCTGACAGCGCAGGAACTGAATGCTATCCCCTCAGATTATGTCGATGCGCAGTTCCGCCACGCTGTAGCGGAAATTTTGGACAGGCGCATCTGCAGCGGTTACCGTTTGTATCCGAATGCCTATATCGCCAGCGATATCCGTTCCGGTAGCAATCGTTTTGCAGACCGATACACACCTGAGCAGTATGATGCCTTTAAGGCGCGTCTTTCAGAATTGGAGAAATATGGTACGGATCCGGTGCTGCGTGATTTGTTCCTTGGCATTTATTCCAACCCCGTCATTATTGAATAAATAAAGCATATTCAAAAATTTATTTGTAATTTTGCACCCTGTTACGAGATTTTTTCATTAGTGCTGTCTGACAGTTCTGATGTCCTTTTTTGTATAGTATAGAATTGATGAGATTTATTCTTAAAAATAGGGTTCTTGGGCTTGTTGTGCTTTCTCTGCTTTGCATGTTATGTACGTCATCGGTATATGCTCAGTATTATATGAAAGTATTCCGTAATGATGGTGCAAGAGTCCTGTTTGATGTAGCAGCGATTGACAGCGTAGGGGTAGAAGAAACTTCAGATACTCAGGATAGCAATTATCAGTTGGTTATTTATTCCTATTACGGCCAGCCTTCAGCATATTTCAGTACCAATCAGGTTGACAGCATATCGTACAGTTGGATTGACAAGGACTTTACCGCCGCTTCATATAAGATTGAGACGGTTTCAACAAATATGTTTCCATATTTGAGTGATGACGGTTGGGCATGTGTCAGGTTCGTTACAACTCCGCGCAATCTGCTTTTGAATGATGATAATCTGAATAAGATAAGGGTTTCAGATTTATCCGGAAGACCAAGCGAACAGTTTGAGATAGGTGACAAGGAGTTCCAGGAATCAGACAGCACCTGGCAGATAAAACTCAGAATCAGCAGCAGTTCTGATACCAAGGCCTCAGGAACACTGTCGTTGGTTTTTGATGATATTGTTGTTCTGTCAAATGCATTTACCCTTGAAAGTGTTTCGGTCAGAATGAAGTCTGTCAAGATTACATTTGCCCAAAACATGACTCTTGACAAAAAAACCAATACATATACGGCCTGTGTTCCCACTACTACAAATTTCTCAACACAGAAATTCATGTTCACTCATGACGGTGACAGCGTTACTGCCAACGGTCGCCTGATGGTGAACAAACAGTTCAATGTAGTTGATGCAAGCAGTCCGGTTGCTGTGTCTTTATGGAAAAACGGTGTTCACAAGGACTTTACCTTGAAAATGACGAACTCCGGACTGCCGGTAGTAAGAATCAATACCAGAGGGAAAACTGTTGAAGACAGAATCAACTGGGTTGACGGTGCAATCATGAGGATAGAGAATCCTGACGGAACCGTTGATTTTGAGGATACTTTGAGCCTGCGTGGCCGCGGAAACGGTACATGGACCGAGACAGAAAAAAAACCATATGCTCTAAAACTCAACAAGAAGGCCAAGATTCTGGGCATGAAAAAGCATAAGCGCTGGATTCTGCTGGCAAACTATAAAGACCGTACTTTGCTCCGCAATGAGGCGGCATTCTGGCTGTCACGCCAGACAGAACTTCCATACACCATAAATGGGCGTTATGTAGAGTTGGTTTGGAACGGCAAGCATATGGGAAATTACTACCTTTGTGAACAGGCCAAGATAGACAAGAACCGTATAGATACATATGAACCAAATCTTACAGATCCGGCCGAAGGCGGATATTTTGTAGAGATTGACGCATTCCTTGATTATTACTCAGAAACCGAAAAAAAGAAAGAGATTGGGTTCTGGTCCTCAAGATTCAATCTTCCATACATGTTCAAGGATCCTGATGAATCAGAGATTGATGCAAACTCAGAGTCATTCAAATATTTCAGGAATCTTGTAGATCAGTTTGAGGCTGTTCTCATGGATGAGAATAAGGTCAAGAGACACGAATATGAAAAGTATATAGACGTTGACAAGGCTATTGATTATGCTCTGATACAGGAACTCACATTGAATCATGATGCATATAACACATGGCCTAAAGACGGACCGCATAGTGCTTATATGTATGTTGATACGCTCGGTAAGTTGTGCTATGGCCCGGTTTGGGACTTTGATTACCATACATTCATGCCAACCTGCAATAACGGCGGTAAAGATCTTGCCAAGCAGTGGGTGGTATTGAATATTACAGCCAAGTCAAGTACCGGCAGATACTATTTCAGTTATCTGCTCAAGGATTCCAAATTCAAGAATCGTCTTATAGAACGTTGGGATATGTATAAGGATAAATGGAAGGAACTGCCTGACTATATTGATACAATGGCAGACAGCATTCGAGTATCGGAATCATATAACTGGGATATCTGGGGCTTGGTAAATCCGGGTGGTGACCAGAATCAGGACAAGGACCTTGGATTCCAGGGTGCTGTAAACCGTATGAAACAGGGATTCAACGCCCGTTGGGAATGGATTGATGTGAATATTCGTAAACTCTAACCGATTATTGTCTTAATTATGAACGTTTTATTTAAGTCAGTTTGCAACAGACGGCATATTCGTCTTGTTATGGCTGTTGCAGCCTCTTTTCTGATGTTGGCAGGATGCAAGGAGCCGAAGGCTCCGATAAAGGTGTGCATCTTTCCTGGTGATTACCCTGATCCTACCATTCTGCGTGACGGTAATGATTATTACATGACCCATTCAAACTTCACCTATTATCCCGGCCTGCTCATCTGGCACTCTACAGATTTGCTGCATTGGGAGCCGATAGCACGTGCGGTACAGGGCCATGACTATTCAATCTATGCTCCTGACCTGTGTAAGGTGAACGGCAAATATTACATTTATTATCCTACCAGCAGCGGTGAGAACTTTGTTGTTACTGCCGATAAGATGGAAGGCCCCTGGAGCGAGCCTGTAAAACTGCGTGTAAGCGGCATAGATCCCGGTCACGCCATGGATGCCGAAGGTAACCGCTATCTCTATACCAATGACGGTCATGTCGCACCTCTGTCGGCCGACGGACTCAGCATTACAGGCCGTAATCAGAAAGTATATGATCCCTGGCAGTATCCCGAGGAGTGGGAGACAGAGGGCATGTGGCTTGAGTCACCCAAGATCCTTAAGCGTGGTGACTGGTACTATCTGGTAAGTGCCGAGGGAGGTACTGCCGGTCCTGCAACCAGCCATATGTGCGTTGTGGCCCGCAGCAAGTCTGTAACCGGTCCCTGGGAAAACAGCCCCTACAACCCGCTTGTTCACACCTATTCCATAGATGAAGAGTGGTGGTCAAAAGGTCACGGTACCCTGATAGATGACCCTGAAGGCAACTGGTATATTGTTTATCACGCCTACAGAAACGGATTCCACACTCTGGGCCGCAGCACCATCATAGAGAGTGTAAACTGGACTAAGGACGGTTGGCCTGTGCTGGCTGAGAAGGACGGTGCCAAGTGGGTGAACGGAGGCTTGCAGGACTATGATTACCTGCGCCATTACGAGAACCCCATCATGTGGGCCAAATGGGAACCCGGCTTTGATAACGGCACCCTGATGACCACCACAGCTGTTGATGCCTCTTATGAGATAACCGCCAAGTTCAACATCGGCAAGGACAGTCGTGCCGGCCTATACCTCTTCTATAATGAAGAAGCATACATCGGCGTTCAGGATAATGAAGACGGAGCCTTCTATGTCAAGATCAGAAATGACCGAAACAAAGTCACTGTCTGGAAGAGCGCTGACGGAACCAACTGGATTGAAGTTCAGAAAAACGTAGATGTTTCAACCTACCACCACAACGTCTATAAAGGCTTCTTTGCCCTTCGTCCCGCCTACTTCCTTGCCGGCACCGCTACCCTGGAATCCTTTATCTACAAACCTTTGTGATGCAATGTCCGCATTAGGGACGGTTCCTTCCGCGGACAACGCAGAACTGTCAGTCTGGGGAGCAGACGCTCCTTGGCTACGCAAGACCTCTTCGGACCCTAAACGGCAAACTCGTCCTTTTGCCCACCTACGGTGTGCAACGTTCCTCGGACAGTGCCGTTTTTAACGGGATCCTCTCAAGGTCTTGCGCTTAACGACAAGTCACTGAATGCTCCCCAGACTGACAGTTTTGCTACTGCAAATCGCAGGCTTTGTTACCGATACCCCCAAAAAGTTCTGTGCAACAAGAATACCATGATGGTTTGTACACAGAAGGAACCGTCCCTATTGTGTCTCTAATCCATCGGATAGACTACATCCCAACTTTTGCGGAGGTGGTCCATTATTTTCATGATGTCCAGAGTCTCCTGGTGCGGCATGTAGGGTGATTCAAGCCAGCCGTTCTGCAGAGCATCCTTACAGGCCAGTACCTGATGCTCATATCCGGTAATCTGGCTAGCAGGTTTGTCAAATCTTGCAACAGGCTTGTAATCGTTATATACCGTGATGCTCTGCGGACAGTTTATGTTGTCCACAAGCAGATAACCTTCTGTTCCGCATATTTGGCCGATTCGTCCGCACAGGCACATGGCGCTGGACTGCAGGTTTGCTATGCGTCCGTCTGTGTATGACCAACTGATGTTGTTGTGCATGTCCATGCCTGTGGGGCCTTTTATGCAGTTTGATGTCTCGTTAATTACATCGGCCCCAAAGTACATACGGCAGAAGTTGATGCTATAGACGCCAAGGTCCAGTAGCGCGCCGCCGCAAAGGTCAGGACGCAGTATGCGCTCCTTGAACTCCATCATATAGCACAGGCTGGCGTTGAGCAGGCGAGGCTTTCCGATAGCACCGCTGTCAAGCAACTCCTTGACCTTAAGTGACAACGGCATATACCGTGTCCAGATAGCCTCTGTAATGAATATGCCTTTCTTGTGAGCCAGATTAAGCAGAGCATCGGCCTCACGTGCATTGGCCGTGAAAGCCTTCTCACAAAGCACGGGCTTACCTGCGTTTATGGCCAGGCTTGCATGCTCAAAATGATGGGAGTGTGGCGTAGCGATATAAATCAGATCCACATCAGGATCCTCCACCAGCTCCTTGTATGCCCCGTAAGATTTCTCAAATCCCCACTGACGTGCAAACTGAGCGGCCCTCTCACCGTCTCTTGCCGCAATAGCATACTTCATTGAATTGTCCAGACCCGTAAGCGTCTCGGCCATCTTATCAGCAATCCATCCCGCACCAATAATTCCAATCTTCATAATACAATAAGGTTAGCAATGATTTTATGCGAATATACAAAAAAAAACACCTGATAGTTTGACAGGTGTCAGGGACTACCAGGATTTAACGTTGCAAATATAAGTGTCTTTTCTTGTATAAGCAAATGACACACAGTAGAACTTGAAATGTCGCGCGAGGATTTCAATAAGATTATGTCAACGGCACAAATCTATTAACGTTAACTGTATAATAAAAGGGCGGTTTCTTATATGAATCCGCCCTTTTACTATTAAGTCTTGTATTATTGCAATGCTCTAATCTCTTCTTGAGAAAGACCTGTGTATGAAGATATCGCTTCAAGTGTCAATCCGTCAGCCTGCATCTTTCTTGCAATTTCAGCAATAGTCTCAGCACGCCCTTTGGCTAAACCTTTAGCCAAACCTTTTGCTTCCCCTTTGGCTAAACCTTCAGCAAGGCCTTTCTTGAGAGCGTACTTGCGCATTGCGCTTTGATCAATCTCCCACATCATCTCATCTAAATATCTGCTCTGTGCTTCTGTTTCCATGTTTGCAAACATACTTACTTCAAACAACTTATCCAAATTTTTATCTTTCATTTTTTCTGGACGGGCCTTGAGCTGCCCCATGTTCTTTATAAGGTACAGCATGATGTCCGTCTCATTTGACAGTTCATCCACACCTTTTAAGAATTTGGGCAGTTCCACCGTAACAAAGTTCAGAGTGTTATTCATCAAAGACCTTCCATCCTCCCTGTTAATCAGGGCATATTTGTTGATGATTTTGTCATTGGGTGCCACCTCTGGCAGTATGAAATTGGCGATACCAATCACATAGGTTTCTGGGAGAGTGTAATCATCTATACCTTTCTGTACACATTTGCTTACGGCACGGCTGGCGTAATAGACCATACGGTGACTGAATTCATCGCGCTCACCGAACTGCATCTCAATGTTGATTGGCCCATACTCCGTCTGGCATCTGATGTCATAGATAACGCGCTTGCTCTCAAAACTGTCACCCTGCTGTTCCTGCGGCCCAAGTTCAACGCTCTGGATATGTTTTTCCGGTAGGATGCTGTCAAGGAGCATCTTAAGAAGGTCTTCATTTCCGGGGGTGCCGAAGACGGTCTTGAAAGCGAAATCATACTTGAGGTCAATGTATTTGATGCCCAAAAGCTTGGCTTTCCTGTTAAGTTCATCACGCTCTGCGCTTCCCGCAGCACTTTTTGAATTCTCTTTTTTGTTTTTCATAAACAATTGTTTTTATGGTTAATAAATAAGCGAAACAACACTTGCAAACAAACTCGTTTCCAGATATTACAACCTAAAATGCACTCGGCCGATACAAAAGTATAATATGTGTTTTTTGATAATTGCAATTATAACCTATCATTTCTGGTCGGAAATAGACTTGAAATTATTTAGGACCTCGTTACGACGTATATTGACTAAAGGTAGATGTTTGTCTCTTAGAAGAAAATTTAGTCTCCCTCTTTTTGATGACATCAAATGACAGATTTATTATAACTGAATGCTGAAATTATGAGTCTTTTTATCAAGAAGTTCTTTGCGTTGAACTTCTTTTGTCTTACGCATTTTTTCAATGAAATCCAATACCTTCTTAGGTGGATTTTCAATTACAATTTTTTCATTGCTTTCCATAGTGTATCATTTTTGTTTGTGGCAAAAATATAAATCATAATACATATCTCCAAATAAATAGGTTGGATAATTATGAGTACAAAGGAAGCCTCTCATTCATTCATGTTGTTTTTTTTGTTCTAATAATGAATATAATTCAAATAGTTCCTTATATTTGCATTGTTCCCATATCTTTTTGTATATATTATTCCGATGGGAACAGTAAGTATGTAGAGTTGTGTTTATGAAAAGGCTATTTCTTTGTTTTCTTGTGGCATTACTGGTATGCCCTGTGTTCAGTCAGAATACTCTGACAATCCATCAGAAAGATGGTCAGCAATTCAGTTTCGGGTTTGAAGATAAACCTGTAATTACTTACACTGAAAATGATCTTGTGCTCAAAACAACCAAGACAGAATTACATTACCCTTTATCGTCACTAGCCAAGTTTACATTCACCGATGTAGAAAACGCTGTAGCTCCTATAAAGGATGGTAATTCTGCTCAGTTGGTTCTTGACAACTATGTTGTGAGCATAATTGGTGCCAACCCCGGAATTACAGTTTCAGTGATAGGTACCGATGGCAAGAGCCTTGCTACATATAAGACCGATGACAACGGTGTGGTAACCTTCAGTGTTGCGGAACTACCTGAAGGCACCTACGTAGTCAAATCAGAATCATTAACCTGCAAAATCCTTAAGAAATGAAAAGAATATTAATATTGTCTCTCCTTTGTGGAGTATGTGTTTGTTCTCAAGCTCAGTATTATCTGAACGTTTTTAAGAAGAACGGAACCAAAGTGGAGTATTTAATCTCTGATTTGGATAGTGTTACATTCTCACCATACGTTTCTCCTGTAATTCCTGTTAACAAAAAGAACATATCGAAACTTGAGATGACATATGTTGAGAACTATTATACAGGTGATTTTGAATCGTCTTATGTAGTTTCATTCAATTATGATAATAAGAACAGGGTTTCTGAACTGTCATCAGAAGATGGTACTGTTAAACTTGATTATTCAAATAACGGTATTATTCTTGCAAAATCAGAAAGAAACGACACTTTAGTAAAATTTCTGTTGGATAATAGTGGATATGCAAAAACCATTATTTCTAAATCAACAAGGGTTAATGTGGAACGTAATGGCGATTATATATCCAAGATGGAAGCAGGACCGGCATCAGGTGAGCCTGAACCAGGCCATCATTACATGAGTTATGGTTTTGTACATGATAATGGCGTACTAACTCATTTGATTGGGAATGGAACTAAAGTGGAACTACCATACCGTTATAATTATTTGAACCCTGCAATCAATGTTGACCTTAACTGGTTTATTTTTTCAGGTGGACAATTGGAATATGGTCCGATGTGGCTGGGGTACTGTGGTAATATAAATGATAGACTATTTGAATTCCCTTCAATGTATTATACAAAGACAGATTCTTATATTCCTCTTCATGCTCTTGCTCAAGGTAAACCAGGGGGAACATACCACTATGAGCATAAATATTATGTTTTGGATACAGATTTATATGCTGAAAATAATATCACAATAGTAAATGGCTCAGACGGATACCCAATAACGATAACATATTCTCTTAACGTAAAAGAGTATGCTCATTCCTTTGATTACGTAGTTGAGAATGATACCATATATAAGAATAAGGAGATTACGAAAGGAGATGTTGGTGAAGGTGAGTTCTATATTAATTATAATGCTTCCATGGTGAGCGGTACAGAGAAAGATGGTCCAACCGGTGTTATTGTTGGTACCAACGATATAGTTTATAATTTCGAGTACAAGCAATAAAAGATTTCTGGAATCTCATAGGTTCCTATCTGCAGGAGCCGGAACAATAGAATTGGGACCATTAGCGGAGGGCGTTGAGCGGAGAGCCCTGGAGATGCCGGTCCCAATTCTATTGTTCCGGCGGTGCTCCCAAGGAATAATAATGCTAAAATTGTTGAAAACTTATTCACCTTATTATACATGATTGGAGGAAAAGCAGTAACTTTGCGGCATGTTAAGAAAAAGAGGAAATATAAGTTGCTCGCCAAAGCATAAGCAGACCGGTGGGGATAATGTTTCCAAGAGAAATATTTTTTAGAAGGAGGAATTGTTGTTTACAGTTTCTCCTTTTTTTTACTCTGTGATTGAGAAGAGTTTAACACAATAAATAGAGAGAATGACAGTATCATTGATTTTGGCCGACGGCACCTGCTTTAAGGGTGAATCATTCGGCTATGAACATCCCGTAAGCGGTGAGTTGGTATTCAACACCGCTATGGCAGGTTATCCTGAGATCCTGACTGAGCCTGCATCACGCGGTCAGTTGATTGTAATGACCTATCCGGTCATCGGTAACTATGGTATCCAGCCCATGACAAATGATGAGAATGGACTTCCTACCAATGCTGAAAGTGGAGAGGCACAGGCACGTGCTCTGATAGTAAGCGAGATCAGTGACTATTACAGCCACTGGAACGCCAAGGAGTCACTCGCAGAGTGGATGAAGCGTGAGAAGGTAGTAGGTGTTATGGGTGTCGATACCCGTGAACTTACCAAGCATATCCGCAACCACGGCAGCATGACCGCCAAGATTCTGTTTGACGGACAGAAGAAACCTGAGGAGTATGCATATACAAACCTGCTCCCTGAGGTATCAGTAAAGGAGCCTGTAACCTACAATGAGGGCGGCAAGAAGACTGTTGTCCTGGTGGACTGCGGCGTAAAGGCCGGTGTGGTACGTTGCCTTATCAATGAGGACCTCAAGGTGGTACGCGTTCCATGGAACTATGACTACTCAAAGATAAAGATGGACGGTCTGGTAATATCTGACGGCCCTGGAAACCCCAGTTACTGCAGTGAGGTTGTAACCAAGTTGCAGAAATTCATGGCCAAGAACGATACTCCGATCCTGGGTATCGGTATGGGATGCCTGCTGCTTGGTCTTGCCGGCGGTATGGACACTTATAAGTTGAAGTTCGGTCACCACACTCAGAACCAGCCCGTGATACTGGCAGGTACAGACCGTTGCTACATTACCACACAGAACCACAACTACGCTATCCGTGAGGATTCAGTTGTGGGTCAGTGGAAGGTATATCTCAAGAACCTGAATGACGGTTCAGTTGAGGGCATCTACAACACACGCAAGCCCTGGGTAGGCGTGATGTTCCACTCAGAGAGCGATCAGGTAAACACTGACGCAATGTTTATTTATGATGATTTTGTTTCAAAACTCTAACACCCTGATATTATGGCATTGAAGAAATACAAGAAAGTGCTGCTCCTGGGATCAGGCGCGCTCAAGATAGGTGAGGCCGGCGAATTCGATTATTCAGGTTCACAGGCCCTCAAGGCACTTAAGGAGGAAGGTATTGAGACCATCCTCATCAACCCGAATATTGCAACAGTACAGACCAGTGAGGGTGTTGCTGACAGAGTTTATTTCTACCCTGTAACCCCGTTCTTTGTTGAGAAGGTTATTGCCAAGGAGCGTCCCGATGCAATCCTGCTGGCATTCGGTGGTCAGACTGCTCTGAACTGCGGTGTGGCTCTGGAGACCAGCGGTGTTCTGGCCAAGTATAAGGTAAAGGTGCTGGGTACTCAGGTTAAGGCCATCATGGACACTGAAGACCGCGACCTCTTTATCAAGCGGCTGGATGAGATAGGCGTACAGACCATCAAGAGCCACGCTGTTGAGACCATGGACGATGCACGTGCCGCTGCACGTGAACTGGGTTACCCGGTTATCATCCGTTCAGCATACGCTCTGGGCGGTCTGGGTTCAGGTTTCTGCGACAATGAGGAGGAACTGAACAAACTTGCTGAGAAATCATTCTCATTCTCACCGCAGATTCTGGTAGAAAAGAGTTTGAAGGGCTGGAAGGAGATTGAGTTTGAGTGCGTGAATGACAAGAGCGGCAACTCAATCATAGTCTGCTCAATGGAGAACTTTGACCCGCTGGGCATACATACCGGTGAGAGTATCGTAGTTGCTCCTACACAGACTCTGACACACCATGAGGTGCAGAAACTTGAGGAACTGACCATCCGCATAGCCCGTCACGTGGGTATAGTAGGTGAGTGCAACATCCAGTTTGCATTTGATCCCCTGAGTGAGGATTACCGTGTGATTGAGGTCAATGCACGTCTGAGCCGTTCATCGGCCCTGGCATCAAAGGCTACAGGTTATCCTCTGGCATTTGTGGCCTGCAAACTGGGTCTGGGCTACAACCTGTATGAACTCAAGAACTCCATCACAAAGGATACTACAGATTTCTTTGAGCCCTCTGTTGACTATGTAGTCTGCAAGATTCCGCGTTGGGATTTGAGCAAGTTCCACGGTGTGGACCGTGAGATAGGTTCATCAATGAAGTCTGTTGGTGAGGTTATGTCCATAGGCCGCAGTTTTGAGGAGGTTATCCAGAAGGGTATACGTATGATAGGCCAGGGTATGCACGGATTTGTTGAGAACAAGAGCATAAAGTTTGCTGATCTTGATAAGGCACTCAAGGAGCCTACCGACAAGCGTCTGTTCGCTATCAGCCAGGCTTTCAGTGAGGGTTACAGCATAGACCGCATTTATGAACTGACCAAGATTGACAAGTGGTTCCTGAACCGCCTGAAGGGTATTGTCGATATGTCCAAGCAACTGCATAAGTGCAAAGGCCTGGACGGCCTGAACGAGGACCTGCTGCGCAAGGCCAAGAAGATTGGTTATTCTGATTTCCAGATTTCACGTGCCATCGGTCTTGAAAAGAGCCTGGGCTCACAGACCGGTCTGCTGGCTGTACGCAACAAGCGTAAGAGCCTGGGCATTGTGCCCTTTGTCAAGCAGATTGATACACTGGGCGGTGAGTATCAGGCCAAGGAGAACTACCTCTATATGACATATAACGGTCAGGCACATGATATACCTTTCTTTGATGACAAGAAATCAATCATAGTCATAGGCTCAGGTGCATACCGCATAGGTTCATCAGTTGAGTTTGACTGGTGCGGCGTTCAGGCTTTGAACACCGTCCGCAAGGAGGGCTACCGCAACATCGTA
>JAFZKA010000073.1 GCA_017551925.1 Bacteroidaceae bacterium
AGCAGGTTCAGGGAGTGCTCGGGCGTTACGACCGACAGTCGCAAATGCGGTCCGGGACTGATGTTCTTTGCGCTCAAGGGTGAGCGTTTTGACGGCAATGAGTTTGTTCGCGGAGCGCTGGAGCAGGGCTGCAGGTATGCAGTTATGGATAACCCTGAGTTTTATGAATCTACGGATTCACGGATGATTCTGGTGGACAATGTACTCTCCACACTTCAGTTGGTTGCGGCATTGCACAGACGTATCCTTGGCACTCCGGTTATAGGCATAACTGGAACAAACGGAAAGACCACTACAAAGGAACTTACCAATGCTGTGATGAGCACCACCTATAATATACTGTGTACTCAGGGTAATCTGAATAACTCAATAGGCGTTCCTTTAACCGTACTTGGACTTAAACCGGAACATGATTATGCCATTGTGGAGATGGGTGCCAGCCATCCGGGTGACATAAAGGAACTGGTTGGGATAAGCCAGCCTGATTTGGGGCTTATTACAAATGTGGGCAAGGCGCATCTTTTGGGATTCGGCTCCTTTGAGGGTGTAAAGCGTACCAAGGGTGAACTGTATGACTGGCTGCGTGAGCATGGCGGCACGGCATTCGTGAACCGTGACAATGAGCACCTGCAGCAGATGTGTACGGGGTTACCTCTTATAGAATATGGTAAACCCGGACAGAGCGGACTGCTGGTAGAGGGCGAGGTACTGGAGTGCAATCCTTTCGTAAAGTTCCGCTGGCGTAGCGGAAAGGGTGAGTGGCATATTGTCCAGACTGATCTTATAGGTGCATACAATGTTGATAATGCTCTTGCTGCCATTACCGTGGGTTTGCATTTCGGCGTATCGGAACAGAATGCATCGGATGCGGTGTCAGACTATAAGCCGCAGAACAACCGCTCGCAACTCACTGAGACCGGCAGGAACCGTCTGGTGGTCGATGCGTATAATGCTAACCCTACAAGCATGGCTGCCGCACTTGAGAACTTCAGTATGATCAAGGCCTCAGACAAGATGCTTATCTTAGGTGACATGAGGGAACTTGGAGATGCATCGGAGTCAGAGCACAAAAGGATTGTTCAGGAATTGAGGAATTACGGATTCACGGATGTGTGGCTGGTGGGCAGCGAGTTTTCCAAGGCCGCCCAAGGCACCGGATTCCGCCTGTTCCCTGATGTCGAGGCTGTTAACGTGGCATTGAAGAATGAACCTGTAATGGGACGTACTATCCTGATAAAAGGTTCCAACAGTATTGGATTAACCAAAACAATAACAAATTTATAATTATGAAGAAACTAGTTGCTCTTTTTGCATGTGTTCTTGTATGCGGTATAATGTCCGCACAGTTGAAGGTTTCCGTTATGGGTGACTCTTACTCTACATTTACGGGTTCAATGCCCAAGTATTATGATACATTCTATCCCAACCAGTTCTGCGGTGTTACCGAGCAGAGCCAGCAGTGGTGGGCTCAGGTTATCGAGAAGAACGGGTGGGTGCTTGAAAAGAACGATTCATGGTCTGGCAGTACCGTTTGCTGCCGTGGCTACAACCACGACGACTATTCAGACCGCGCCTTCGTGACCCGTCTGAACTGCATCGGCGCTCCCGATATCCTGTTCATATTCGGCGGAACAAATGATGACTGGACACATGAGCCTTTCGGTGATTACAAGTATTCAAACTGGACCAAAGAGGACCTCTATTTCTACCGTCCAGCATTTGCATATCTGCTTGACAACCTCAAGAAACTCTATCCCAAGATGAAGATTTACTCTCTGCTTAATGACGGTATGTCAGACAATCTCGGTGAGTCAATGAGAGAGATCTGCAAGCACTACGGTGTACCTGTAATTGCAGTTGAGGGCATTGAGAAGCGCATGAATCACCCCACAGCAGCAGGCATGACCAAGATTGCCGAGCAGATTCAGGCCTTCCTTGATGCAGAGAAGAAGTAAAAAGTGCAAAAGGGGACAGTCCCCTTTTGCATCATTCTGACAATGGTAAAGATACTGGGCATAGTAAATGTGACACCAGACTCCTTCTGGAGCGGATCACGTGTGCAGGATAAGGCTACACTTGTGGAGCGTGTCCGGCTGATGATTTCTGAAGGAGCCGATGCCATTGACGTAGGTGGCTGCTCCACACGTCCTGGTGCCGTCCAGGCATCGGAAGATGAGGAGATGGAACGCCTGGAGTGGGGGCTTGACACCATTAGAGAGGAGTTTCCGGATATACTCCTGTCAGTTGACACCTACCGCCCGCGTATAGCGGAACGTTGTGTGCGCGAGTGGAACGTGAATATCATAAACGATGTTTACGGCGGAAATGCCGACATGTACAAGGTGGTGGCTGAAACCGGCGCGCAGTATGTGCTCATGTGGGCAGAGGACATCAAGGAGGATCCAGTGGGGGAGATGATGAATTTTTTCAGGTACAGAATAGGATTGCTTGAAAAAGCAGGTGTGGATGTATCCCACAAGGTGATTCTGGACCCCGGATACGGATTCGGAAAGACTCTTGAGCAGAATTACACCATACTGGCTCATCAAGGGGAACTGCGGGAGTTCGGCCAGCCCATACTGTCAGGTCTGTCGCGCAAATCAATGGCCTGGAAACTGCTTAAGATTACTCCTGCAGAGGCGCTCCCGGCTACTGTTGCAATGAACACGGTTGCGTTATTGAACGGTGCAGACTGGCTCAGGGTCCATGACGTTCAGGAGGCCGTCCATGCAGTCAGAATAATTCAGACATTAAAAGATAACAGTTAAACAGTTCTTTTGAAATATGAATGATTTTTTCGTCTCATTTGGAGTAAAAGACATAATAGACATAGTGTGCGTATCGCTGCTCCTGTTCTATCTCTACAAACTGATGAAGAGGACGGGTTCGCTCAACATGTTCATCGGCATTCTGGTATTCATATTTGTATGGATGATAGTATCGCAGGTACTCAAGATGCAACTCCTGGGAGCCGTTCTGGACAAGTTGGTCGATGTAGGAGTGATTGCTCTGATTGTACTGTTTGCCGATGACATACGCCATTTTTTCCGCGACATCGGTACCACTACACGTACCAGAAAACTGTTCCATTGGCTTGTGCGCAGACATCATGCTCAGGGTGATGCCTCCAAGTGGGAACCTGTAGTAAGGGCATGTGACAGCATGAGCCGTAAGAAAGAGGGCGCCCTGATAGTGATCGGACAGAATGATGAACTGCATGACGTGATTGAATCAGGCGAACTGGTCAATGCTGAATTGAACCAACTTCTCATAGAGAACATCTTTTTCAAGAACAGTCCTCTTCATGACGGCGCCATGATTATTACTGATGGCCGCATTGAAGCAGCAGCATGCATACTCCCTCTGTCACAGTCAGAGGATCTGCCAAAAGAGTTCGGACTGCGTCACCGCTCTGCAATGGGTATTTCAGAAAAGACCAATGCCGTTGCTGTGGTGGTTTCTGAAGAGACGGGTATCATTACAGTATTCCGTAAGGGCTCATTCCAGCGTAACCTGCAGGCAGGAGAACTATCCAAGTATCTGGCAGACAATGTCAGATAAGTGATCTTTTAATTGTGCCAAACTGTCATAATGGGTGACACATTGCACCCGTCTGGCGGTTTGGCACATTTTTGGCTCTATTCCTGATGCCCGATAGGGGGCTTTTGGCAGATACAAATAACTCAAAAATATATCAATATGAACATTAAACCGCTTTCAGACCGCGTTCTGATACTCCCGGCAGCCGCTGAGGAGAAGACTATCGGGGGCATAATCATCCCTGATACAGCAAAGGAGAAACCTCTTAAGGGTGAAGTAATTGCAGTAGGTAACGGCACCAAGGATGAGGCTATGGTACTCAAGAAGGGTGACCAGGTGCTTTACGGCAAGTATTCAGGCACTGAGCTTGAAGTTGAGGGAACAAAATATCTGATTATGCGCCAGAGTGATGTTCTGGCCGTGGTTGAAAAATAATAAGGAGATACAATTATGGCAGCAAAAGAGATACTTTTCAATACCGATGCCCGTGACCTGATGCGTCAGGGTGTTGATGAACTTGCAAATGCAGTCAAGGTTACACTTGGACCTAAGGGCCGCAACGTTATCATAGAGAAGAAGTTCGGTGCTCCTCAGATCACCAAGGACGGTGTTACCGTAGCCAAGGAGATTGAGTTAGCCGATTCATTCAAGAACACCGGCGCTCAGTTGGTAAAGAGCGTTGCTTCAAAGACCGGTGAGGATGCAGGTGACGGTACAACTACCGCAACCGTTCTGGCTCAGAGCATTGTGAACGTAGGTCTTAAGAACGTTACCGCAGGTGCCAATCCCATGGACCTTAAGCGCGGTATCGACAAGGCCGTTGCAGCAGTTGTCGAGAACATCAAGAAGCAGTCAAAGGCCGTTGGTGACAACTTTGACAAGATTGAGCAGGTTGCCACAATCTCTGCAAACAATGATGCTGAGATAGGTAAGCACATTGCCGAGGCTATGCAGAAGGTTTCAAAGGACGGTGTAATAACCATTGAGGAGGCCAAGGGCCGTGACACATACATTGACGTTGTTGAGGGTATGCAGTTTGACCGCGGTTACCTGTCATCATACTTTGTAACCGATACCGAGAAGATGAACTGCGTTATGGAGAATCCTCTGATTCTTATCCATGACAAGAAGATATCAAACCTCAAGGACCTGCTTCCGATTCTGGAGCCCGCCGTTCAGTCAGGTCGTCCTCTGCTGATCATTGCTGAGGATGTTGACTCTGAGGCTCTGACCACTCTGGTTGTAAACCGTCTGCGTTCAGGTCTTAAGATATGCGCCGTAAAGGCACCCGGATTCGGTGACCGCCGCAAGGAGATGCTTGAGGATATCGCCGTTCTGACCGGTGGATTCGTAATCAGCGAGGAGCGTGGCGTAAAACTGGAGCAGGCTACAATGGATATGCTCGGTACTGCTGAGAAGATCACCATCACCAAGGATAACACCACTATCGTAAACGGTAAGGGTGAAAAAGCCAAGATTGCTGACCGTGTTGCCCAGATCAAGGCTCAGATCAAGACCACCACAAGTGACTATGACAAGGAGAAACTCCAGGAGCGTCTTGCCAAACTGTCAGGCGGTGTTGCAGTAATCAAGGTTGGTGCTCCCAGTGAGACCGAGATGAAGGAGAAGAAGGACCGCGTTGACGATGCCCTGTGCGCTACCCGTGCAGCCATTGAGGAGGGTATCGTAGCCGGTGGCGGTGTAGCATACATCCGTGCCATCAGCGCCCTTGACAAACTGAAGGGTGACAATGCCGATGAGACCACCGGTATCCAGATTATCCGTCGCGCTATTGAGGAGCCTCTGCGTCAGATTGTGTTTAACGCAGGCAAGGAGGGTTCAGTAGTTGTCCAGAAGGTTATGGAGGGCAAGGGTGACTTTGGTTACAACGCCCGCTTTGACCGCTATGAGGACCTGGTAAAGGCCGGTGTGGTTGATCCCGCCAAGGTAACACGTGTGGCTCTTGAGAACGCCGCTTCAATTGCCGGTATGTTCCTGACCACCGAGTGCGTCATCGTGGAAAAGAAGGAGGATAAACCTATGCCTGCTATGGCTCCCGGAATGGGCGGAATGGACGGCATGATGTAATAAAGCCAATAGCCAAGGGCCAAAAGCCAACAGCAAAAGTAATAGCGTCGCGAATCGCGGCGCTATTACTTTTTTGTTTACTTTTGCAGAGTATGATTAAATTAGCAATACTTGCATCGGCCAACGGAACCAATGCGCAGGCCATAATTGAGGCAGTGCGTGCAGGGAGGCTTGATGCCGATGTAAAGGTGGTTTTGACAAATAAACCTGATGCCGGCGTGATTGAGCGTGCCTGCCGTTTGGGTGTGCCGGTAGAGATTGTGCCGTCAAAAGGGCATCGCAACCGTGCGGAGTATGACGCGCTTGTGGTTGAGACATTGAAAAAGTATCAAGTTGACACCATTGCGCTGGCCGGTTGGATGCGCATACTGAGTGAGGTGTTCATAAACGCTTATTCAGGCAGAATACTCAATCTGCATCCGGCGCTGCTGCCCAGTTTCAAGGGCGCCACTGCCATAGTTGATGCGTATGAGCATGGCGTAAGGATTACTGGCTGTTCGGTACATCTGGTAACTCTTGAACTTGATGCAGGTCCTGTCATAATACAGGCTGCGGTACCTGTAAACGGTACGGTTGATGAACTTGAGGCGCAGATACACCGCATGGAGCACCGCATTTTTCCGCAGGCTCTGCAGTGGTATGCTGAGGGACGTGTTTCAACCACAGGCCATAAGGTAATTGTGGCTCCCGCTCAAAACAAGGTAAATAAGATTGATTATATAGAGGGATGCATTGTATCACCTCCTCTTGAAGAAAAACTGTAAAATATGAGTAAGCAAGATACCCCGTCGGCCCATATCGCCGCCCAGTATGAGGATGTGGCCAGTACCGTAATAATGTGCGGTGACCCGCTCCGCGCCAAGTTTATAGCAGAAAAGTATCTGGAGAATCCTGTTCTTTACAATGACATTCGCGGTATGCTGGGATTCACCGGTTACTACAAAGGTAAACGCGTATCGGTCCAGGGACATGGTATGGGAATACCGTCTATTGGTATCTACTCATATGAACTGTTCAATTTCTATGATGTGGAGCGTATTATCAGGGTTGGAACAGCCGGCGCTTTGAGTGAGGACATGAAGATAGGTGACATGCTCTTTGCTCAGGCTGCGTGCACTGATTCTGATTACGGTCATCAATACGGTTTTCCGGCCAGGTTTGCCCCGATAGCGGATTTTGGCCTGCTTGAGGCTGCGGTGCGTGTTGCCCGTGAAAACGGATACCCCTTCCAGGTAGGAAACATATACAGTGCCGATGTGTTCTATGATGAGTCAAACCGTCAGATGAAATGGGGTAAGTTCGGTGTCAAGGCCGTTGAGATGGAATCATCAGGTCTTTATGTCAATGCTGCGGCATCGGGCAAGAAGGCTCTGACCATCTGCACCATATCTGATCAGTTGATTCACCGTAAATATGCCTCAACTGAGGAACGCCGTTCCAGTTTTACAAACATGATGAATGTTGCACTTGAAATAGCATAATGATATGAGAAAAGGAATGTTATTGATAGCCCTGACGGCATTTATGCTTTTGGCCGCAGGTTGTGAAAAGGAGGAGTTCGCAAATGCTCCTGTATATGGAAAGGTTTATTGCAAGACTCCCAGTCCCAAAGTGGGGCAGGAGGTGGTACTGACTGTCGAAGTTAAGGAACCGGGCAACAGGATAAACAGCGCTGATTATCGTTGGAAATGCAGTGCATTTGACAGTGACAAAAGAGTGAAGGTCATTCGTGAGAGTGGCGCTAATTCAATACCCGATGCTCCTGAACTCACCGTTGTTTTTAATTCATCAGGCACATATACCGTAAGTTTGAGTGCCAGTTTCAAATATACAATGGGTGACAGGAACACCTCAATGATAGGCTCTGCATCGGCATCAGGAAAAGTAACAATTAATCCGTAACAGGATGAAAAGGCTCGTGGCGTTTATTGATGATTCCTTGAAAGGGCGTTTTGACGCTTTGGAGCTTGAAACCATAAAAAGGGCGCTTTGCACCGAACTGCTTGGTGTGAGTGCTCTTTCTTATTATACAAAGGATGAGTTGCCGCCAAGCGCTGAACGTGATTTGCGTTTAAAAGCGGCACTGGATCGCTTGAAAAAAGGCGAACCTTTACAGTATGTTATAGGGTCCACCCCTTTCTGCGGCTTGACATTCAGGGTTGACAGCCGTGTGCTGATACCGCGCCCGGAGACAGCCGAACTTGTTGAGTGGGTTGCAAATGATTCAGGCATGAATGGCACTCTGCTTGATATAGGTACTGGCAGCGGTTGCATAGCCGTCAGTCTGGCACACAGGCTTGCAGGTTGGAGAGTACAGGGCTGGGACATAAGCGACGGGGCACTTGAGGTGGCACGCCTGAACAATGTGCAGAATGGTACAAATGTGGAATTCAGCAAGGTTGATATACTGAACGTACCGGAGCAGGAGTACCGGTTTGATGTGATTGTAAGCAACCCCCCGTATGTTATGGACTCAGAAAAGGCACAGATGGAGAAAACGGTGCTTGACTATGAACCGCATTCTGCACTGTTTGTATCAGATTATGACCCGTTGCTGTTTTACAGAGCCATCGCAGTATTTGGTAAACGGGCATTGAATAAAGACGGTAGGATATATTTTGAGATTAATCCCTTGAAGGCGGATTCTATGGCGGCGTTGCTCTCTACAGAGGGTTATCATGACATAGAACTGCGTAAAGATATATATGGAAAACAACGTATGATAAAAGCAATACTATGACAGAATCTGAAGGAAAGACACTGGCCGAACGGTACTGTTCGGGAGCGGAGCATTGCCGCCAGGAGGTTAGGGCAATGCTTGAGAGGCGTGGCGCCGAGAGTGCCGATATAGACAGCATTATAGGATACCTTGTTAAAGAGGGTTACATTGACGAGTCACGTTATGCACGTGCGTTTGTGCATGACAAGGTGCGTTTTGCCAAATGGGGGCGCATTAAGATTGCGCAGGCGTTATGGCAAAAGCGCATTCCTCAGGATATTGCCGATGCCGCTCTCTCATCAATAGATGAGGATGAGTATCTGGCCGCTCTTAAGGAGGTGCTTAAGTCACGATGCCGTACAGTTAAGGGCGCAACAGAGTATGAGCGTAAAATGAAAACCATGAAAACCGTTTGTGGGCGCGGATATGAGTCGTCACTTGTACGCAAGATATTGGACTTTTCCGATGGCCCGGACTCCCTGTCTGATTAAAATGTATTTCTGGAAAAGAGTGTTTGATTTTCTGCTGCCACGTTATTGCAAGGTGTGCGGCAGACGGCTTGATACCTCAGAGACAAATCTCTGTGTGTCATGTTATCTGAGTATGCCGTTTCTGGATTATCAGTCCGGGAACTTCAGTCCGGCGGAACGTATCTTGTTGACAGAGAGGAATGTGGTAAGGGCGGCATCGGTCATACAGTACGAGAAAGAGAGCAATTACCGGCGTATATTGTTTCATTTGAAATATTGGAATCACCCTGAGGTGGGAACATGGCTTGCAGGCATAGGGGCTGAAAGGCTTGCTGCAAAAGGGTTCTTTGAAGGCATTGATTCAATGGTGACTTTGCCTCTGTCAGCGCACAAATTCCGCAAGCGTGGTTATAACCAATGCGATTATATTGCCCAGGGAATAAGCCGGGTTACAGGTTTGCCTCTGATAAATGGCGCGGTCGAGCGTGATGTTGAGCATCAGCGTCAGGCGGGTTTGGGCCGGTATCAACGATGGGGAAATGCAGAGGGCCTGTTCAGCGTACCGCATCCGGAGTTGCTTGAAGGACGTCATATTCTTTTGATAGATGACGTTATGACTACCGGGGCAACGCTTTGCTCGCTCATTGATGTGATTAATGACAGCGTGCGGAATATTAAGATCAGCGTTTTTACGCTTGCTATTGTGGTTTAAATACCGCCGAACCAATAGGTTTTGAGACCAGCACCTCCGGGCTACTCCGAACCCCTACGATGCCTAAACATCAAACTCCTCCCTCTTAATCCCCTAAGGGGCTTAACGGTCGTCAAATAAGTGATGTCTTTACCGGCATCTCCAGGGTTCTCTGTTTTACGCCCTTCGCTAATGGTCCCCAAACCTATTGGTTCGGATCCTGCAAATTGGATGGATTGTGCAACTTGTTGGAGTAAATGAATTACCTTTGCAGTCCGAAATGGAGAATGACGTAAAACATATCAGGATTAGCGAGTTCAACTATCCGTTGCCCGATGAGCGGATTGCCAAGTTTCCGCTGGCGGAGAGAGACAGTTCCAAGTTGTTGCTGTATAGGCATGGAGAGGTTTCTTATGACGTGTTCCGCAATTTGCCTGAGTATCTGCCCAAGGGGGCACTGATGATATTCAACAACACCAAGGTGATTCAGGCGCGTCTTCATTTCCGCAAGGAGGCTACGGGTGGGCCTAAATCAACGGGGGCTCTCATTGAGATATTCCTTCTGGAGCCGGCAGAGCCCAGTGACTATCAGGTTATGTTTACCCAGACGGAGTGCTGCAGTTGGTATTGCCTGGTGGGCAACCTTAAAAGATGGAAGGATGATACTCCGGTACTGCGCCAAACAGTTCTGATAGGAGATAAAACCATTACGCTTGAAGCCAGACGCGGCCCATTGCATGGAACGAGTCATAGGATAGACTTCAGTTGGGACGGTGGCATCAGCTGGGCAGAACTGCTTGAGGCTGTGGGCGAGATTCCAATTCCGCCATACTTGAACCGCGCATCACAGGAGAGTGACAAGACTACATATCAGACCGTCTATTCCAAGATAAAGGGTAGCGTGGCGGCTCCTACAGCAGGATTGCATTTCACAGAGCGTGTGCTCAAGGATTTGGATGCTCACGGAATAGACCGTGAGGAACTTACACTGCATGTGGGCGCAGGCACATTCCGCCCCGTAAAATCCGAGGAAATCAGTGGGCATGAAATGCACACCGAATTCATTGCCGTAAAGCGTTCAACCATAGAGAAACTGATTGCTCACGGCGGTGAGACTATTGCAGTTGGAACCACATCAGTCCGCACCATAGAGAGCCTCTACTACATAGGTGTCTATCTGAGCACCCATCCCGATGCCACTGAGGAGGATATGCACGTGAACCAGTGGACTCCGTATGAGACAACCCCCACAATGTCATCAGTAGAGTCCCTACAATATATACTGGATTACCTTGACCGCCATCATTTGGATGTGCTCAAAACCAGCACCCAAATCATCATTGCCCCCGGCTACCATTACCACATAGTCAAAATGATGGTAACCAACTTCCACCAGCCTCAGAGCACCCTTCTGCTCCTGGTCTCCGCCTTTGTAAACGGCGACTGGAAAACCATCTACAATTACGCCCTGGAAAACGATTTCCGTTTCCTCAGTTACGGTGATTCCTCCCTGCTGATTCCCTAAAGAAAAGTCCAATTTTTAGAAAAAGCATCCCTTTGCAGGAGCCGAACCAATAGGTTTTGGGACCATTAGCGGAGGGCGTTAAGCGGAGAACCCTGGAGATGCCGGATAAGACATCACTTGTTTGACGACCGTTAAGCCCCGTAGGGGATTAAGAGGGAGGAGTTTGATGTTCAGGCATCGTAGGGGTTCGGAGTAGCCCGGAGGTGCTGGTCCCAAAACCTATTGGTTTGGCGGAGGTTACACAAAATGGGAAATACTGTGCAATTGCCCCCTTTTTGCTTGAGTGCGATTTGAGCAGAGGAGCGCTAAAGAACTATCTTTGCAGTCCTTAAAGTAGTTTTATATGGAGAGACCTACAGTTGCACTGATGTATGATTTTGACGGTACGCTTTCACCGTCATACATGCAGGAGTACGATTTTATGGACGCCATAGGACTCACAGACAAGGAGTCTTTCTGGAAGGCGTCACATGGTCTTGCTGAGAAACAGCAGTCCAGCACCATACTGGCCTACATGAAACTGATGGTTGATAAAGCCAAGGAGAACGGACTTCCAATCCGCCGCCAGCAGTTCGTGGAATTCGGCCGCGGAATAGGTTTCTTTCCCGGGGTAGAGCAGTGGTTTGAACTGATAAACCGCAAGGGAGCCGAGATGGGGGTAAACGTGGAGCACTACATAATCTCATCGGGCCTTAAGGAACTCATTGAGGGTACATCAATAGCAAAATACTTTAAGCAGATATACGCCTGCTCATTCATGTATGAGAATGATGCAGCGGTTTGGCCGGCAGTTGCGGTTGATTTCACATCAAAGACCCAGTTCATCTTTATGATAAACAAGGGCATACATGAAATCTGGAACAATGCCCAGATAAATGACTCCATGCCCGATGAGGGTCGTCCTGTACCTTTCCAGAACATGATATATCTGGGTGACGGAGAGACCGATATACCCAGCATGCGCATAGTTAAGACTGAGGGCGGTCATTCGATAGCCATTTACAAGCCGGGCAGTGAGTCCAGCCGTGCTCAGGCACGCAATCTGGTGCACAGAGGCCGCGTGAATTTTGCCTGCCCGGGAAATTATACTGAAGGCGGTGAACTGTACAATGCGGTGATAGCCACAATAGCAAAAGTCAAGACAGACTCTGAGTTCCATTCCCTGGAACGTAAAAATCAGAAATCCATGCTTGCGGAATAATTAAGACCTATGGATAAATTCAATATAATAGTTTTGGCAAAGCAGGTGCCCGATACCCGTCAGGTGGGTAAGGACGCCATGAATGCCGACGGCACCATAAACCGTGCCGCACTTCCGGCAGTGTTCAACCCGGAGGATCTAAACGCCCTGGAGCAGGCCCTTGCCATCAAGGACCGTTTTCCCGGCAGCATAGTGACAATGCTCACAATGGGTCCTGAGAGAGCAAAAGAGATAGTGATGGAGGGTGTATATCGCGGAGCCGACGGCGGTTCTCTGCTTACAGACCGCCTGTTTGCCGGAGCCGATACACTGGCAACATCATACGCCCTGTCAACCGCAATCCGTAAGATCGGTAAGTACGATATTATAATAGGTGGCCGCCAGGCTATTGACGGTGATACAGCCCAGGTAGGCCCGCAGGTAGCTGAGAAACTGGGCCTGAACCAGATAACCTACGTTGAGGAGGTGCTGGATATGGACAGCAAGAGCGTAACAGTGAAGCGCGTCATAACCGGAGGTGTGGAGACCGTGAAGGCCCCGCTGCCCTGTGTGCTGACCGTGAACGGAAGCGCCGCCCCCTGCCGCCCCCGCAACGCCAAGCTGCTGATGGGCCGCAAGAACTATGAGGTGCCCGCATGGACCGTAGCCGATGTCAATGCCGATCCCGCCAAGTGCGGACTCTCAGGTTCGCCTACCAAGGTAAAGAAGATAGAGAACATAGTATTCCAGGCCAAGGAGAGCAAGCGTTACGGTGACAGTGACGCTGATATTGCAGCTCTGGTAGATGAACTGGCCGTTAACCATATAATAGGATAAGCCATGAACAGCGTATTTGTATATTGTGAACTGGAAGGGGCACAGGTGGCTCCGGTCAGTCAGGAACTGCTTACAAAGGGCCGTTCATTAGCTAACCAGCTGGGTGTACAGCTTGAGGCAATAGCCGCAGGCAGTAACCTTAAGGGGATAGAGAACCAGATACTCCAGTACGGAGTTGATGTATTGCACGTATTTGATGACAAGTGCCTGGCACCCTATACTACAGCGCCTCATTCAGCAATTCTGGTAAAGCTGTTCCAGGAGGAGCAGCCGCAGATAGCACTCATGGGTGCAACCGTGATAGGCCGTGACCTGGGCCCAAGAGTTTCATCGGCACTGGGTAGCGGACTTACAGCAGATTGCACCAACCTGGAGATAGGTGAGTATGAGGACAAGAAGACCGGTAAGGTTTATGAGAACCTGCTTTATCAGATACGTCCCGCTTTTGGAGGCAACATCATTGCAACAATCGTAAACCCCGATCATCGTCCCCAGATGGCAACCGTGCGTCAGGGCGTGATGAAGAATGAGCCAGCCGGAAAGGGCAAGGGTGAGATAAAGAACCACAAGGTAAGCGATTACGTAAGTGCAGCCGATATGGCCGTAAGCGTGATTGACCGCCACATGCAGAAACCGTCACACCATCTGGATACCGCCAGCATCGTGGTTGCCGGAGGTTACGGAATGGGTAGCCGTGAGGGCTTTGAGATGCTGTACAAGCTGGCCGATGCCCTGCATGCTGAGGTTGGCGCAAGCCGTGCTGCAGTGGATGCCGGTTTTGTGGATCATGACCGCCAGATAGGCCAGACAGGTATAACCGTAAGGCCCAAGCTTTACATTGCCTGCGGTATATCGGGCCAGATCCAGCATATAGCAGGTATGCGTGAGAGCAGCCTTATTATGTCAATCAACCAGGATCCCGATGCCCCCATCAACGCCATCGCCGATTATGTAATTACAGGCCGCGTTGAGGATGTGATTCCCAAACTGATCCGTCACTACAAAGAGATTTCAAAATGAACAGATATAAAGATACCCCTGAACTTGAAGCCCGCATGCACTCTCCGCTTATGGAGCGCATTGTGGAGCTTAAGGAGAACTTCTATGCTGAGTCTGGCAAATATGACTACGCACCGGCCGATTTTGCTGATGCCATGGACAACTTTGACCGTGTACTGGAACTGACCGGCAGCGTATGCGATGAGGTTATTGCACCCAATGCAGAGAGTGTTGACCGCGAAGGCTCACACTGCAGCGGCGGCCGCGTTCAGTATTCAGCCGGAACTGCACAGAACCTGAAGGTTATGCATCAGGCCGGTATGTCCGGATTCGGACTGCCCCGTCAGTATGGCGGACTCAATATGCCTGTAACGGTATTCAGTGCAGTAGGTGAGATGATTTCCCGTGCCGATGCATCATTCCAGAACGTATGGGGCCTGCAGTCTTGTGCAGATACAATCAATGAATTTGGAAGCCCTGAGCAGAAAGAGAAATATCTTAAGATGGCCAGTGAGGGTGCAACCATGTCAATGGACCTTACCGAGCCCGATGCCGGAAGTGACCTGCAGAGCGTTATGCTTAAGGCAACAGAGGATCCGGAGAACGGCTGCTGGCGTCTGAACGGTGTTAAGCGTTTCATCACCAATGGTGACAGCGATATTCATCTGGTACTTGCCCGCAGTGAGGAGGGTACCACCGATGGCCGCGGCCTTTCACTCTTTATCTATGACAAGCGTAACGGCGGCGTGAATGTTCGCCGCATTGAGGATAAGATGGGTATTCACGGATCACCCACCTGTGAACTGGTGTTCAACAACGCCAAGGCAGAACTTTGCGGTGACCGCCGTCTGGGCCTTATCAAGTATGTGATGTCACTTATGAACGGTGCACGTCTGGGTATAGCCACACAGAGCGTGGGCATTCAGGATGCCGCCTGGCGTGAGGCTACGGCATATGCTGCAGAACGCCGTCAGTTTGGCCGTGCTATTGACACATTCCCCGCAGTTTATCAGATGCTGGCAGTGATGAAGGCCAGGATTGAGGCTTCACGTTCACTCATGTATGAGACCTCACGTTACGTAGATATCTACAAGTCACTTGACCAGATTGCCAAGACCCGCACCCTGACCCCCGAGGAGCGTCAGGAGAGCAAGCGTTACAGCCGTCTGGCCGATGCCCTGACACCTATCACAAAGGGTATGACAAGTGAGTTTGCCAACCAGAACGCATATGACAGCATACAGATTCACGGAGGTTCAGGCTTTATGCGTGACTATACCTGCGAGCGTCTGTACCGCGATGCACGTATCACCTCTATCTATGAGGGCACAACCCAGTTGCAGGTAGTTGCTGCTCTGCGTTACGTAACCAGCGGTGTATATTCACAGTACGTGAAGGATATGCTTGCCACACTGCCTGAGTCCGAGAGTAAGGCTGCAATCAATGATATGGTAGCCAAACTGGATGCCATGACAGCCCATGTGATGGATCTCAAGGAGACCGAGCTGATTGATTTCTGCGGCCGTCGTCTGATGGAGAGCGCCGCCTACAGCGTAATGAGCACCCTGTTGCTACGTGATTCAATCCAGACTCCTGAACTCTTTGACAAACCGCTCCGCGTCTTCATTGACCTGGCCAAATCCCAAGTTGAAGGACATGTTGCAGTTGTAATGGGTTGGACTCCGGAAAGCACCGAATATTATAAATAATGAGTACTTTTGTGCCAGGTTTTTGAATAGACTCTGGTGCACAACGATAAAAGTGACATACTGAAGAGTGAGGCCCGCTACCGCAGGCTCACGGAGACACCGGTGCCAAGACTGGTAATGAGTCTTGCGGTGCCCACCATAATAAGTATGTCAATATCGGCCATCTACAACATTGTAGATTCATGGTTTGTAGGCCACATCAGCACTGTCGCCACGGCGGGTGTAGGTGTGGCTTTCTCATACCAGTCTATTATCCAGGCGGTAGGTTTCTTTTTCGGGCACGGATCAGGAAACTATATGTCACGCGCACTGGGTGCACGTGATGCTGAGGGTGCCGGCAAGATGGCTGCCACGGGATTCCTGTCATCATTCCTGGTGGGTCTGATATTCATGATTGCGGGTATGCTTTTCATGACCCCGCTGTCGCGCCTGCTGGGTGCTACACCCGATGTGGTTCCGTACTCAAACGCTTACCTTAAGTGGATACTGATGGCTACACCGTTCCTGGTATCGCAGATGACGCTTAACAACCAGTTGCGCCTGCAGGGCAATGCCATGCTGGCCATGATTGGAATTGCTGCCGGTGCCGTGCTGAACATATTCTTTGACTGGCTGCTCATAAACCGTTTGGAGATGGGGGTTACAGGTGCAGCCATGGCAACTCTTATAAGCCAGTTCATATCATGGAGTCTGCTGTTATGGGCCAGTACTTTTGACGGCAACGTGCATATCAAAATGCGCAACTTTGCTCCGTCACTGGAGCGTTACCGTGAGATAGGAGCGGGCGGACTGCCTTCACTCATGCGTCAGTCACTCTCCAGCATATCGGCCATCTGCATGAACTGGGCGGCAGCAAGTTATGCGCTGCAGGGTCAGGAGGCATCGACCATTGCTGCCTTTACCGTGGTAGCCAGGGTGATGCAGTGCTCAATGGCGGTGATATTGGGCGTGGGGCAGGGGTTCCAGCCGGTGTGCGGATTCAACTGGGGCGCAAAACTCTACAACAGGGTACGGGAGTCATATATGTTCACCATAAGCATGTGCGTGATTATTCTGCTTGTAATGTCATCACTGGGATGGATTTATGCGCCCGAGATAATATCGTTTTTCCGTGATGAGGATCCTGAACTGATACGCATAGGTGCACGTGTGCTGCGCTGGCAGTGCGTGGCATTCCCGCTGGTGGGCCTGACCACTCCTACCAATATGCTGTTGCAGAACATACGCCGTACGGGGCGCGCCACAATCCTGGCCATGAGCCGTCACGGATTTGCATTCTATCCCATATTCTTCATAATGCCTGCAATATGGGGTCTGGAAGGCCTTGAGACCACAATGGCTACTGCCGATGTGATAACATTCTCTATAGCCTTGCCCTTTGCAATCAGCATAATAAGGGAACTTTCGGCCCGTGAAAGGGGTGAAATCTCATAAAAACTCCATACCTTTAGCGGCATGAAACAATCATTCAGCCAGCAACTGGAACTGCTTAAGAAACTAATTGCCACTCCGTCAGTAACACGGTCTGAGCAGGAGGCATCGGCCATAATCAAGGCTGATATGGAGAGTCACGGATATAAGCCTGAGTGCATAGGGCTCAACCTGCTCTGTTATTGCCGTTCTTATGACCGGACAAAGCCTACCTTGCTCCTGAACAGCCATATTGACACGGTAAAACCGGTGTCAGGGTGGACTAAGGATCCGTTCACTCCGACTGAGGAGGACGGAAAACTGTACGGACTAGGAAGCAATGATGACGGTGCAGGGCTGGTGTCTCTGCTTTATACATTCTATGAACTTGACAGTAAGCCGCAGCCGTACAATGTGTTGTTCCTGGCCACTGTTGAGGAGGAGGTGAACGGTCAGGGCGGAATGAAACTTGCCGTGCAGAACCTGCCGCATATTGATGTGGCTCTGATTGGTGAGCCTACCGGAATGCAACCGGCCATTGCTGAGAAGGGGCTTATGGTACTGGACTTTACGGTTCACGGAAAGGCCGGTCACGCTGCACGTAATGAGGGAATAAACGCTCTGTATCGTGCCACGGAACTGATAGAGAAACTCCGCACTTTCAAGTTTGACAAGGTTTCTGACCTGCTCGGCCCGGTAAAGTTTACCATAACAATGATAAATGCCGGCACACAACACAATGTCATTCCTGATATCTGTACTTTCACTGCCGATGTGCGCACCAATGAACTATACTCAAACCATGAGGTGTTTGACATTATAAGCGGTATGATGCCTGAGTGGTGTGAGGTCAAAGCCCGCTCATTCAATCTGAATTCATCAAGGATTGACGTGAACCATCCGTTAATACGCAAGTCCGTGAGCATGGGACTTGTGCCTTACGGTTCACCTACACTGTCAGATCAGGCTATACTTGATTGCCCCTCATTCAAGATGGGTCCGGGAGAGTCATGCCGTTCCCATACCGCCGATGAGTTTATAATGCTTTCTGAACTTGAGGAGGCGTTGCCGTTGTATCTGAATCTGCTTGACGGGCAGGTAATCTGACAGCCTTTAGGTTTTTTTTCGGCAAAGACGGCTATTTTGTGTATAATTATGCCATTATACCCAAAAATGGCCCTACAATGTGTTATAAACTGCAAATTTCATTTAAATACCCGCTCAAAAACATACAAGATTAAAAATAAAGAATATCTTTGCAGTGCAATTATGAAACAGGCATCTGTTTTGTGATTGCCACAAAGTGTGATAGTCCTTTTTATAAATATCATTGGGTTACGTTTGATGTGAATCACGCGCCACCAAAAAAAGAGAAGAGATACTTAATGTAACTCTTCTTTTTTTTTAATACTTTTATAGGCAGAACCCAAATAACTGTTGTTTATGGAAAGCGGATACGCCAACGGCATAAGCCGGATAGAGATTAATTCCCTTTGGGGCAGAAAGCATATTGTCTGGAACCTGAAACCTGACGTTAATATTCTGAGTGGTGTAAACGGTACAGGCAAGAGTACGATACTGAATAAGACCGTATCACGTCTGGATTATCTTTCTGGTGAGGGCAAGGAGGAGAGCCCTGAGGTAATGATAGATTTTTATCCTGAAGGTGCAGCCAAACTCAGGTATGATGTGATACGCAGCATAGACCGCCCGCTCATGCACAGCAATCTGCTGGAAAAGATGTCAGATAAGAGTGTGGTATCAGAGCTTGACTGGCAACTTTACAAGTTGCAGCGCCGTTATCTGGATTATCAGGTGAACATAGGGAACCGTACAATCCAGCTTCTTACATCAGGTGATCCTGAAAAACTTAAGGAGGCTCAGCAGATATCCGCTCCCCGTATAAAGTTCATGGATTATATGGATGAACTGTTTGTGGATACGGGCAAGAAGATAAACCGCAACAGCAATGAGATACTGTTTGACCAGTTTGGCGTATCGCTTCAACCCTACAACCTTTCATCGGGTGAAAAGCAGTTGCTTGTCATAATGCTTACCACGCTCGTGCAGGACATGCATCCTTGTGTGCTTCTGATGGATGAGCCTGAGATATCCCTACATATTGAATGGCAGCAGCAACTCATACAGCGTGTACGTTCACTTAACCCGAATGTCCAGATAATAATGACCACTCATTCTCCGGCCCTGATAATGGACGGTTGGATGGATGCGGTGACCGATGTTGATGACATAACGGTAAAGTAATGCTGGCTTGTCATGAAGAGACTCACTGACAATATTAACTCCCGATATTTTGAGGCTGCTGACAAACTCCTGCCGGGAAAGCGCAGAGGGCGTATCATAGCCTTTGTGGAGAGTTATGACGATGTCTCTTTCTGGCGGCTGCTGCTTGATGAGTTTGAGACAGGAGACCGTTATTTCCAGATAATGCTGCCCAATCGCGGGGGACTTACCAAGGGCAAGAAATCAGCGCTGCGGTCATGTATAGAACATAAGGGGCTTGGCAGCAGTCTGATTGCCTGTGTTGACAGCGATTATGACTGGCTGCTTCAAGGTGTAACTCAGACATCAAGGGAGATAATTTCCAGTCCGTTTGTTATCCAGACCTATACATACGCTATTGAAAACTATCAGTGCTGGTCAGGAAGCCTGCATCAGATATGTGTCCAGTGTACGCTAAACGACCACAGACTGGTTGATTTTCCTACCTTTATGGAACTCTACTCCCAAGCCGTCTATCCGCTATTTGTATGGAATGTCTGGTTCTATAGAAAAAAACTGCACAATCAGTACAGTATGCAGGACCTGAACATTGACATACGTCTCAGGTCAGTTGATATCCGTCGCCCTCAGATTGCTGTTGATGCTGTCAGGGAGAAAGTCCTGCATAAGGTGAAATGGATGGAAAGGCATTATCCTGATGCAATACCTGAGGTGGCGGCCCTGAAGACTGAACTGACATCAATGGGAGTTACGGAGAACAATACATATCTGTTCCTTCAGGGGCATCACCTTATTGAGAATGTAATATTGAAACTGCTTACCCCGATATGTACGGTTCTGCGCCAGGAGCGTGAGGCGGAGATACGCCGATATGCGGTTCATGCCCAACAGTATAAGAATGAAATCAGTGCATATCAGCACAGTCAGATGGGTTTGGCCGAGGCCATACGCAAGAACACGCATTACAGGGACTGTGAATTGTATCAGCGCATGCGTGATGATGTGAGCAAGTTCTTATCTATGCTTCCAGAAAGAGGGAGTGAGAATCAGCAGGACACTGAAAACCTCAAGTCGGCCGACCAGCATAAGGAAAGTTGAGAACCACTTGCCTATGGTTGGCATATCATCCCACGGAATGTTGCATCCGTGATAACCGATTGTCAGACCTATATTGCTAAGGCAGGAGAGCGATATGCCGTAAGCCTCGGCTATGTCAATACCTATTGCCAGATAGAAGAACCAGCCCACAAACACAAGTGCAAAAAAGAAAATGCTGAAAGTGAGCACACCCTGTCGTGTGGATTGCGGTATTACCTTGCCGTTTACGCGGACAGGCAGTATGGCGTTAGGATGAAGTATCCTGTTGAACTCATTACGCATGGATTTGAACAGAATGGCTATTCTGATTGATTTCATTCCGCCTGTTGTAGAGCCTGCGCAGGCACCGAAATACATACACAGACCCAGTGTCATCCAGATGAAAGGAGGCCACTGAGTATAATCGGTTGATGTGAATCCTGTACTTGTGATGATGGCTGTAACATGAAACAGGGCATTCCTGACAGATGTCGCTCCATCATATGTGTTTGAAACAAACAGGCCTATGTAAACGATAAACGTAAAGACAATCAGGAACATGAGATACCACTTGAACTGGGTATCCTCGGCCAGTTTACGTAGTTTACCGTGAAAAATTACAAAGAACAGGAGTCCGTAGTTGATTCCGGACAGAAACATGAAAAATGTAATCACATACTCTACTGAATGAGAGTTGAAATAGGCAATACTGGCGTTCTTGGTTGAGAATCCGCCGGTGGCGGCGGTGGTCAGGGCGTGATTTATACTGTCAAATATCCCCATGCCGCAGAACCTCAGGGAGATGGCGCAGAGTACGGTGATCAACAGATAGACTGTAATGATCCATCGGCCGCTTATGCTTATGCGCGGATGCAGTTTGTTGTGTGTGGGGCCTATAGCCTCGGCGGCGAACAACTGAACCTCACCCACACCGAAAACAGGCAATACCGCTACCGTAAAGAATACTATTCCCAATCCGCCGATCCATTGTGTCAGGCTGCGCCAGAACAGTAATCCGTGCGGTATGATCTCAACATCCTTTATTATTGTAGCACCTGTCGTGGTAAATCCTGACATGGTCTCAAAGAACGCATCGGTATAGGATGGAATGTATCCGCTGATATAGTAGGGAAGTGAACCGAATATTGAGAACAGTATCCAACTTACGGCCACTACAATGTAACCGTCACGTCGGGTCATAGCCCCCTCCTTGTTCTTGGTGCTTTTGCCGATAAGCAGTGCTGTCATGCCGATGCATGCCGATGCCAGAGAACCCATGACAAAGCCGAACAGGTCATTCTCGCCATAGAAAAGGGGAATCAACGCGCAAAAAAGCAATATTCCTGATTCTATGAGAAGCAGGACTCCCATTATGCGGTGTATGATCCTGATGTGTATCAATTGAAATACTTTTCTATTGATTTTATCATTCCTTCAAGACAGAATACCACTACATGGTCACCGGCCTGAATCTGCGTGCTGCCGGTTACAAGGATGGCCTCTCTATCACGGATAAGTCCGCCAATGGTAACTCCACGTGGCAGGGAAATGTCCTTGACAGGATTACGGGTTATTTTTGCACCCTCCATAACGTTGAACTCTGCTACATCGGCATTGGCAAAGGTCAGACACTTGACATTGGTGACATCGGCATCAAGCATCATCTGGTAGATATGGCTGGCAGCAATCTTTTTCTTGTTGATTACCGTACCGATATCAAGTTTTTCAGCCATGTTGATGTAGTCAATGTTCTCAACCTCGGCAATGGTCTTGGTCACTCCGAAACGCTTGGCGGCCAGACAGGCCAGAATGTTGGTTTCAGAATTGTCTGTAAGAGCAACGAAAGCCTCGGTGTGCTGTATGCCTTCACTCATCAGAAGGCTGGGATCACGGCCGTCACCGTTGATTATCATAACCTTGTCATCACAGAGTTCGGTAAGGCGGTTGCACTTGTCCAGATCACTCTCAATGATTTTAAGGTTCATATCGTCAGGCATCAGTTGCGATGTGCGGACTGCAATGCGGCTGCCGCCCATTATTATCACATCACGGATATCAGGCAGTTCCTCCTTGCCGGCTATCTTGCGGATATGCGGGATATGCTTTTTCATGGTCATGAAATAGACCAGGTCACCGGCCTGCATGGTGTCATTGCCGCTTGGGATAATGGTTACGCCCTCACGCAGTATGGCCACTATGTGATAAGGCAGTTCTCTGCCAAGTTGTGAAAGCGGTTTGTCAAGAATCTGTGCATTGTCACGCAGTTTTATGCCCATCATGACGAGCGCGCCGCCAGCGAATTCCCACCACTGGCGTATCCAACTGAGTTGCATGCCGTCAACTATGTCTTTGGCAGCCAGCATCTCAGGATAAATGAGAGAATCAACTCCTATGCTGTTGAAATACTCCTTGTGCTTGGGCTGCAGATATTCATAATTGTCAATTCTGGCAACTGTCTTTTTCGCTCCCAGATAATGGGCCAGTTGGCAGGATATGATATTGCGGCTCTCGTCAGGGGTAACGGCAACAAACAGGTCAGCCTTGTCAGCACCGGCCTCCTTGAGTCCGCGGAGCGAAACAGGCGATTCCTGTATGGTAAGAAGGTCAAAACTGGAATCAAGACGGCTGAGTTTATGCTCGCTCTCGTCCATGAGGATAATGTCCTGGTTCTCACCGGCCAACAGTTTAGCCAGATGAATACCAACATTTCCTGCTCCTGCAATAACGATTCTCATACTTCTGGTTTTTGGGTTATGAAATCAGCTCATTCAGTGTGCTGATGACTGCATCCTCATCAATATGACAGAGGTGCAGGAGTTGAGGCGTGGAGCCGTGCTCAATGAAACGGTCGGGCAGGCCCAGACGCTTTATTGTGGGAGTGTAGCCGTTATCCATCATATATTCCATCACGGCTGTGCCCAGACCACCGGTCACTGTTCCGTTCTCAATGGTTATGATACGGCTGTATTTCTTGCCGACCTCCTCAAGGATGCCGGTATCAATGGGTTTCAGGAAACGCATGTCATAAAGTGCAGCGCTCTTGCCGCTCTCTTTTTCCCACGCGGTGATGGCCTGTTCGGCGATATTGCCTATCGGGCCTATGGCGAGTATTGCCACATCATCGCCATCCTTGAGTTTGCGCCCGGTGCCTATGACGATGGGCTCAAACGGTTTGCGCCAATCGGCCAGGATACCACGGCCGCGCGGATATCGGATAATGAACGGGCCCTGGTCAGGGAGTTGTGCGGTGTACATAAGGTTGCGCAACTCAATCTCATCATACGGTGATGCTATTGTGAGGTTGGGAATAGGTCTCAGATATGCCAGATCAAAGGCACCATGGTGTGTGGGACCGTCCTCACCGACCAGACCTGCACGGTCAAGACAAAGCACTACGTTAAGTTTCTGTATGGCCACATCATGTATCACGTTGTCATAGGCACGCTGCATGAATGAGGAATAGATATTGCAGAAAGGCATCAGCCCCTCTTTAGCCAATCCACCTGAGAATGTCACAGCGTGTCCTTCGGCTATGCCTACATCAAAACAGCGGTCAGGGTAAACCTTCATTGGAATATCCATGCTGCAGCCTATGGGCATGGCGGGAGTTATGCCTATGATTTTTGAATTCTCTTTCATCAGTTCCAGCAGAGTCTCACCGAATACATCCTGGAACAATGGGGGCAATCCGTTGCCGTCACGTACAATGCGTTCTCCGGTTACCTTGTCAAAGAGTCCGGGAGCATGCCAGATGGCGGAGTCTTTTTCTGCCGGCTCATACCCCTTGCCCTTTATGGTCTTTATGTGCAGGAGTTTGGGGCCGTGCATATTCTTGATGTTTGAAAGTATGCGTACCAGGTTCTGGACGTTGTGTCCGTCAACAGGACCGAAATAACGTATATCCATACCCTCAAACATATTGTTCTGGTGCGTAAGCCTGATCTTGATGCGGTTATTCCGGCGTATTATGTTGCGGCGCATCTGGTCTGTCATAAGTCCAAGCCTGTCAAGCACTTTGGATACGTAATAACGGAACTTGTTGTATGAACGTGAAGTCTGCAGTTGCGTGAGGTAACTGCGCATGCCTCCTACGCTTTGTGATATGCTCATGTTGTTGTCATTCAATATTATGAGCAGATCATTGTTGGTGATTGAGGCGTTGTTGATTCCCTCAAATGCAAGCCCGCCGCTCATTGCTCCGTCACCTATTACGGCTACGACACGGCGTGAAGAGTGGCCGTTACGTTTATCGGCTACAGCCATACCGAGCGCTGCCGATATGGAATTTGATGCATGGCCTGCGGTAAAGGTGTCATACTCGCTTTCAGCGGGTGAGGGGAAAGGACGGAGACCTCCGAATTTACGGTTTGTGCAGAAACGGTCACGGCGACCGGTCAGTATCTTATGACCGTAAGCCTGGTGGCCTACGTCCCAAACGATACGGTCATCGGGGGTGTTGAAGACATAATGTAACGCTACGGTCAGTTCTACAGTGCCCAGACTTGAACCAAAATGTCCGGGGTTATGTGAGAGTTCGTCAATTATCATCTGGCGAAGTTCGTCACATACCTGCGGGAGTTGCTCAAGATTGAGTTTCTTCAGGTCAGCGGGCGAATCAATGCCTTTAAGCAGGTTATTGCCTGTAGTTTCCTCAGCGTAATCCATCCTCTTGATATTCGTTCAAATTGCAAATGTACCAATTTTGAATTAATATTACTAATTATTGGTGACAAATGGCGTTTTTTGGATTTATGGCACAAGGTTGGGCGGTCTCTGCAGGACACTTAACAAGATTATTGTTTATCTTTGGACAATCAGAAAACATGGGTTGAGAAATGACATATTCCATTGATGATATTGTCCGTATGACAGGAGCCGAAAGGCATGGTTTCTGCCCGGCAGGTATATCATGGCTGCTTACTGACAGCCGTTCACTGTGTTTCCCGTCAGAAACGCTTTTTTTTGCCATAGTTACCCGTCGCGGTGACGGTCACAACTATATTCGTGACCTGTATGACAGGGGTGTGCGCAACTTTGTGGTAAGCCGTCTGCCGGACAATATGAGTGATTATGAAGAGTCAAATTTCCTTCTTGTGAGAGACACGCTTACAGCGCTTCAGGTTTTGGCTGCGCGCCACCGTGAAGCGTTCAACATTCCTGTTATAGGCGTAACCGGAAGCAATGGCAAGACCATGATCAAGGAGTGGCTCTATCAGTTGCTTGAACCTGATTATGTGGTGACACGCTCTCCAAAAAGTTATAACTCGCAGATAGGCGTGCCGCTTTCTGTCTGGCTCTTGAACAAACAGTCTGAGGTGGGTGTGTTTGAGGCCGGTATCTCACGCAAGGATGAGATGGGACAACTCTGGAAAATAATCAAGCCTACCATCGGTATCCTTTCAAACATAGGGCTTGCACATCAGGAGAACTTTCAGTCCATGCAGGAGAAATGCATTGAAAAACTCAAGTTGTTCCGTGACTGCAATGTTATAATTTACAACGGTGACAATGAACTTATTCAGGACTGTGTTGACAAGTCAGTCATTACCGCACGTGAGATAGCATGGTCACGAAAGAACCAGGAGAAACCCCTCTTTATTTCTGCAATCATAAAAGGAGAGAACCAAACGGAAATCAGGTACCGTTACATAGGGCTTGAGAACAGTTTTACCATTCCGTTCATTGACGATGCTTCAATTGAGGATGTGCTTCACTGCCTTGCAGTGTGCATCTTTATGATGATGCCGCCTGAAAAGATTACAGAGCGTATGGCCAAACTTGAACCGCTTGCCATGCGTCTTGAGGTAAAGGACGGTAAGCAGGGATGCATTCTGATCAATGACAGTTATAACTCCGATATATCATCACTTGGCATTGCCCTTGACTTTATGGCCCGCCGTCATGATGACAAGTCCCGTGGCCGTACACTGATCCTGTCCGATATACTTCAGTCAGGATGGTCGGTAAGGGAACTGTACCGCAAGGTGGCGCAGTTGGTGGAGAGCCGTGGCATAACCAAGTTCATCGGTATCGGTGAGGACATTTCATCGGCAGAAAAGGTTTTTGACATTCAGGAAAAGTATTTCTTTCCTACAACCAAGGCTTTTCTCAAGTCAAATCTGATTGCGGGAATGCGCAATGAACTTGTGCTTATCAAGGGTGCGCGTATTTTTGAGTTTGACAGGATTGCCGAACGTATGGAACTTAAGGTGCATGAGACAATCCTTGAGGTAAATCTGCAGGCAATTGCCGATAATCTGAACCGTTATCGTGGTATGCTCAAACCTGAAACAAAGATTGTCTGCATGGTCAAGGCATCGGCATACGGGTCAGGTGCGATAGAGGTGGCCAAGACGCTTCAGGACCGCAAGGTTGATTATCTGGCGGTGGCCGTTGCCGATGAGGGAGCGGAACTTCGCAAGGCCGGCATTACTACCAGCATAATGGTAATGAATCCGGAGCGGACATCGTTCGGTACCCTTTTTGACTACAAACTGGAACCTGAGGTTTACAGTTTCCATCTGTTGGATATGATAATCCGTGCCGCTGAGCACAATGGAGTTACAAACTTCCCGATACATATCAAGGTCGATACCGGTATGCACCGTCTTGGATTCGCTCCCGGTGATATACCTGAACTGGTACATCGCCTGCAGAGACAGACTGCTGTCATACCCTGTTCCGTATTCTCTCACTTCGTGGGCAGTGACAGCAGTGACTTTGATGATTTCAGCAAACTGCAGATTGAGCGTTTCAAAGAGGCCGCCGATACTCTTCAGGCCGCTTTCAAACATCATATTATCAGACATATATGTAACTCGGCAGGAATAGAGAGATTCCCTGATGTACACTATGATATGGTCCGCCTGGGACTGGGCCTTTACGGCATAAACCCGCTTGACAACCAGCCGTTGGAGACCGTATGCACGCTCAAGACCACAATTCTCCAGATCCGTGAACTGGAGAAAGGTGAAACGGTGGGCTACAGCCGCAAGGGCAAGATTACCAGGCATTCGCGTATAGCCGCTATTCCTATAGGTTACGCTGACGGTCTGGACCGTCACCTGGGCAACGGTAAGGCTTATTGCCTTGTGAATGGTCAAAAAGCCTGGTATGTGGGCAATATCTGTATGGACGTATGCATGATTGACGTCACTGACATTGACTGTCAGGAGGGTGACTCTGTTGAGATATTCGGCCCCAACCTGCCTGTTCACGTGCTGTCTGACATACTCGGCACAATTCCGTATGAGATAATATCTACCGTTTCTATTAGAGTGAAGAGAGTTTACTATACGGAATAGATTGGCCAACAGCCAACAGCTAACAGCCAACAGCCATCGCCAAGCGATGTTAAAAAAACAACTAACCTAAATATAATATGACAAACATCTCAGAATCAAAAACTCAGCGGATGACAAATTTCCGCTGGGTATTGTGCGCCCTCCTTTTTGTGGCCACAACAGTCAATTACCTGGATCGTCAGGTGCTTTCACTTACCTGGAAGGATTTCATTTCAGTTGATTTCGGCTGGAGCGACAGCCAGTACGGTACCATTACCGGTTTCTTTTCCATTTTCTATGCTGTTGCCTGCCTGTTCAGCGGCAAGTTCATTGACAAACTGGGAACCCGCAAGGGCTATCTCTGGGCCATATTCATCTGGTCGGTAGGTGCCTGTATGCACGCAGCGTGCGGATGGGGCGCACTGAAATGGGCCGGAGCGGAGTCTATGGCCGCTGCCAAGAATTCGGCCGATATAATGCTGCTTGTCACTACCGCCTCAGTCTATATGTTCATATTCTGCCGTGCGGTGCTGGCTCTGGGTGAGTCAGGTAACTTTCCTGCTGCAATTAAGGTTACCGCCGAGTATTTCCCCAAGAAGGACCGTGCGTTCGCTACATCAATATTCAATGCGGGAGCATCGGTAGGTGCTCTGGCTGCACCCGCCATGATTCCGCCTCTGGCTGCCAGATGGGGATGGGAGATGGCTTTCATCATTATCGGTGCGCTGGGCTTTGTATGGATGTTCTTCTGGTTCGGACTCTACCGCAGGCCTGAGGAGTCAAGGTTTGTGAACCAGGCTGAACTTGAGTATATACATCAGGATGATGCTGCCGAACTGGCTGCTGCCAAGGCTGCCGAGCCTGTCAAGGAGGAGAAATCAATCCCCTTCTTCAAGTGCTTTACTTTCCGTCAGACATGGGCTTTCATATGCGGTAAGTTCTTTACTGACGGTGTGTGGTGGTTCTTCCTGTTCTGGGCACCTGCATATTTCAGTGACCAGTACGGTTACCGTTCAGATTCCGCTATGGCAATCAAACTCATATTTGTGCTCTATCTGATTGTTACTGTGGTAAGCATAGGCGGCGGTTATCTGCCCAAACTGTTTGTTGAAAAGAAAGGCATGGAGCCTTATTCAGGCCGTATGAAGGCCATGCTCATATTTGCTTTCTTCCCGTTGCTGGCCCTGTTTGCACAGCCTCTGGGCAAGTACAGCGCATGGTTCCCTGCAATAATCATCGGTCTGGCCGGTGCCGGACATCAGGCATGGTCAGCCAACCTCTATTCAACCATCGGTGATATGTTCCCCAAGTCAACTATAGGAACAATCACAGGTGTGGGTACCACTATGGGCGGCCTTGCATCATTCATGATCAACAAGGGTGCAGGTATGCTCTTTACCAAGAGCGCCGCACTTGGTTCTTCATTCACTTTCCTGGGCTTTGAGGGTAAGGAGGCCGGTTATATGATTGTATTCTGTATCTGCGCTGTGGCTTATCTGATTGGCTGGACAGTTATGAAACTGCTTGTTCCAAAGTACAAGCCTATTGAAGTTTAATCATACCTAATAAACCTTGCTTATATGAATGACTCTGCTGTTTCCATCAGGGAAAAGATTGCATACGCCCTTGGTGATGCGGCTGCCGGTGGCATTACGTGGAAAATAATGTCCATTGCCTTTCCTCTGTTCTTTACCAATGTATTCGGACTGACATTTGCCGATGCGGCGGCCCTTATGCTGATTGCCCGTCTGTTTGATGTGGTGACAGATCCGCTTATGGGCAGTCTGGCAGACCGGACCCGCTCCAGATGGGGTACTTACAGGCCTTGGCTGATATTCGGCGCAATTCCGTTCGGTCTGGTGTTTGCACTTCTGCTTTATACCCCTGATTTGGATCCTGCAGGCAAGCGTGTCTATGCATATGTGCTCTATCTGCTCATGATGGCGGTTTACACTATGGTCAATGTGCCATACGGCTCACTGCTGGGCGTGATGACGGCCGATGACAACCAGAAGAACCAGTTCTCATCATACCGCATGGTGGGAGCATACGCAATGGGTTTCATCACTCTGCTCTCATTCCCGTATCTGCAAAAGATGGTGGGCGGAACAGATGCACACCAATATGCTGTGCTGGGTGCCGTATTCGGCATCATTGCCGCAGCCATGACACTTGCGTGCGGCCTTATGACCAAGGAGCGGCTCAAACCCGTAAGAGCGGAGAAATATTCGTTCCGTCAGTTTGCAGACCTGTTCAGGAACAGGCCTTGGATATATCTGACACTGATTGGACTCTGCACAAATTTCTTCAACGGATTCCGTTACGCTGTGGCAGGTTATATGATATCATACTGTCTGGGCGGTGACGTAACCGTGGGCGGCCTCATCATCAACTATACCGTGCTGATGGCATTCGGTGAGGTAACCTGCATGATATTCGGCGGTGTATCACCCAAGTTTACTGCATGGGTGGGTTCCAAGCGCAAGGCTTTTGTGTGGGCATCAGTAATCTGTGTGGTTTTCTCAGTGCTGTTTTTCTTTATCCCCATGAATCCCAGATTCATCTGGCTCATGGTGGCTGTTGTTATACTGACATCGGTCGGCGTGGGAATCTACTCACCTTTGCTGTGGTCCATGTATGCCGATGTGGCTGACTTTTCAACTGAGAAATTCGGAACTTCATCGACCGGACTGATATTCTCATCGGGTACCATGGCCCAGAAACTGGGTGGTGCAATATCCGGTTCGTTGATTGCTCTGCTGCTTGGATTGGCCGGCGCCCGCATGATACCTGATGATTTCGGTAACATGTCAATTGATCCCGCATCGGTAACGGAGTCGGTACGCACCATGGTGTGGTCCCTGTTCTCGCTGATACCGGCCGCTATTGCCCTTATTATGGGATTCCTGGCATATAAGTTCCCCATAAAGAAGTGATTTATGGCTAAAGAGTACGGTCATTATGACGATACAGTCAGGGAGTATGTGATTACTGACCCCTGCACTCCCTGGCCTTGGATAAACTACCTGGGAACCGAGGATTTCTTTGGCCTCATTTCAAATACTGCTGGCGGTTACAGTTTCTGCAAGGATGCCAAGTTCCGCCGTATAACCCGTTATCGCTACAACGGCGTGCCGATGGACGCAGGCGGCCGCTATTTCTATATCAAGGATGGTGATACCGTGTGGAATCCGGGTTGGAAGCCCTGCAAGACCCCGCTTGATTTCTATGAGTGCCGTCACGGCATGAACTATACCACGATAGAGGGCCGCAAGGATGGTGTCACCGCGCGTGTGATTTTCTTTGTGCCGCTCAAGACGTGGGCCGAGGTGCAGAAACTGACACTTACCAATACTACTGACAAGGTCAAGAAACTCAAACTTTTCAGTTTTCAGGAGTGGTGCCTTTGGAATGCATCGACTGACATGGAGAACTTTCAGCGCAACTTTTCGACCGGTGAGGTTGAGATAGACGGTTCAGTTATCTATCACAAGACTGAATACAAGGAGCGCCGCAACCACTATGCATACTACTCCGTAAATGTTCCTGTACAGGGCTTTGATACAGACCGCGAATCATTCCTGGGCTTGTACAACGGGTTTGACGCGCCTCAGGCTGTGCTTGAAGGCAAGCCCCGTAACAGCGTTGCCCACGGTTGGTCACCCATAGCATCACACTACCTGGAGATAGAACTCCAGCCAGGCGAAAGTCGTGACCAGATATTCGTGCTGGGCTATGTGGAGAATGCCCAGGATGACAAGTGGGAGAGCAAGGGTGTCATCAACAAGCGCAAGGCGCGCGAGACCCTGTCACGTCTTGATACCGTTGCCAAGGTGGATGCCGAGTTCAATCGCCTGCGCCAGTATTGGGATGATCTTTTGCAGGTATACTCTGTCAAGAGCGGCGACGAACGTCTGGACCGCACTGTCAATATCTGGAACCAGTATCAGTGCATGATTACCTTCTGCTTCTCACGCAGTGCGTCATTCTTTGAGAGCGGTATAGGCCGCGGAATGGGATTCCGTGACTCCAACCAGGATCTGATAGGATTCGTGCATCAGATTCCGGAGCGTGCCCGCGAGCGCATAATTGACATTGCATCGACCCAGTTTGCTGACGGCGGATGCTATCACCAGTACCAACCATTGACAAAGCGTGGCAATGACGGTATAGGCGGCGGATTCAATGATGATCCAATGTGGCTCATATTCGGGGTTTGCGGTTACCTGCGTGAAACGGGTGACTTCAGCATACTGGACGAGCCCGTGCCGTTTGACAATGTGCCGGGCAGTGAGAAGAGTCTGTTTGAGCACCTTACCATATCATTTGACCATGTGGTGAACAACCTTGGCCCGCATGGACTTCCGCTGATAGGACGTGCTGACTGGAACGACTGCATGAACCTGAACTGTTTCTCGAATGATCCCGATGAGAGTTTCCAGACTACTGAGAACAAGACCGAGGGCAGCAAGGCCGAGAGCCTGATGATTGCAGGCCTGTTCGTATTCAGCGGACGTGACTATGTGGAGCTTTGCCGTCACATTGGCCGTAACGCCGAGGCTGACCGTGCACAGAAATACATCGATGAAATGGTGGCTGCGGTTGAGAAATACGGTTGGGACGGCAATTGGTTCCTGCGTGCGTATGACTACTTTGGTCGCAAGGTGGGCTCCAAGGAGAATGAAGAGGGACAGATATTCATCGAGTCCAACGGCTGGTGCACCATGGCGGGCATCGGACTCAAGGATGGCCTTTGCGACAAGGCTCTTGATTCCGTCAAGGAGCGTCTTGACTCGGAGCACGGCATTGTGCTGAACAATCCTGCATTCACACGTTACTATATTGAGTACGGCGAGATTTCAAGTTATCCTGCCGGTTACAAGGAGAATGCGGGCATATTCTGCCACAACAATCCCTGGGTTATCATAGGTGAAACTGTCCGCGGAAACGGCAAGGCTGCCATGGAATACTGGCGCAAAATCTGCCCGGCCTACATCAAGGACCAGACCTTGCACAAGGTGGAGCCCTACGTTTACTCGCAAATGGTGGCGGGAAAGGATGCATTCCGGCCCGGTGAAGGCAAGAACTCATGGCTCACCGGCACTGCCGCATGGAACTGGTACGCTGTCACCCAGTTCATCCTTGGCATCAAACCGACCTACAACGGTCTGGTAATTGACCCCTGCATCAGTCCCGACATGAAGGAATACGCCATCACCCGCAAATTCCGCGGCGCCACCTACATAATCCATGTCCAGAACCCCAATGGCTCTGCTCACGGAATCAAATCTATCACGGTAGAAGGAAAGGAAATTTCTGGAAACCTGATTCCGATTTCTGCTGAAGGCTCGTTGGTGCACGTCACTGCGGTTCTTCAGTGAGAATTTGGGGTATCAGTATCTGAAACTACGCGCTTCGCGCTATCCCCCCACAACACACTAAGGCATCCTGAAAGGCATGAGTAAACTCATACCTTCCATGATACCTTATTGTGCTGCGGTACCCCCCGTTCACAAGCCCACGGGCGGCCATGGTTTCTGATACCGATACCCCAAATTCTTTTTCACTAAAGAACCTCCGTTCCTCCTGACTGCAGTTTTTTTCTATTTGCAGGAGCAGAACTGTCGGTTTGGGGAGTATCAGCAACACGGCGTATAGCGCCAGACCTTGGGAGGATCCCGTTAAAAACGGCACTGTTCGAGGAACGTTCGACCCCGTAGGGGGCGATGAGGACGAGTTTGCCGTTTAGGGTCCGTAGAGGTCTGGCGTAGCTGTGGAGCGTTGACTCCCCAAACTGACAGTTCTGCGGTATTTCAGATACTGATTCCCAAAATTTTCACAAAAGAAAGGCTGTTACCTTTCAACAGTGAGCTTAAAGCAAGAGGCAGCGCATGGAGAGCATACTGGTGGATGCTCTTTGCAGACTGTCAGAGTGAGTGAATTGATTGCGGTGAATTGTGTGAGCAGGGAATTGGCAATGCGGCCGGCTAGGTGCTCTAGCAGGGCGGAGCGGATTTGCATCTGATGTTTAATTATATCAGTGACTTTCGCGTAGTTGATGGTTCCGCTCAGATTGTCGTTGAGTATGGCATCGGATGCATCGGCCTGGATGCTGATGTCAACCGTGTACCAGGAACCCACAATGGCCTCCTGCGGTTCTGCACCGTGGTAGGCGTAGAACCGCAGGCCGGTCAAAGTTATGGTTTGCTCTTTTATTTGCATTTTATTATCCGCAACGTGATGAACCGCAGTTCTTGCAGATTAGGCAGCCCTCTTGGTAAACAAGTGATTCGGAGCCGCATACTGAGCACTTTTCGCCCTTGACTGCGGTACCGTCCTGAACATATTTCTTGAGAGCGCGCTCAACGCCGTTCTTCCAGTTGTTAATGTTCTCAGAACCCAGGTCAAGTGAGCCGATAAGTTTGATGCAGAGATCTATTGGCATCTGGTAACGCAATACGCCTGATATCAGTTTTGCATAGTTCCAGTACTCCTTGTCAAATTTCTCTGACAGACCCTCAATTGTAACCTTGTAGCCGCGCTTGTTGGTGAACTGGAAATCATAGCGTTTGTTACCGTCTTCATCAATGTTCTTGATAATCCAACCCTTCTCAACGGTCTTGGGCAGAACTATTCCCTCATCATCATCCTGGAGTCCGGTAAAGATCTCATATGGACGGCCATCCAATATGCCTACGAATGCGACCCATTTCTCTTTATTGTTCTGGAAACGGACCACATCGGCCTCAAGAATGCGTGGACGGGTCTCAACAACCTGACGCGGCTCGCAGTCACATGGTGCCAGGGTAGGCTCTTTGCTGTCTTTCTTTTCCTTATCTGATTTCTTGTCACTCTTGGCATCAACCAGAACACCGTCACGTGAGCCGTCACGATATACCGTGCAGCCTTTGCAACCGCTCTTCCATGCCTCAACGTAGAGTTGGTTCACAAGATCCTCTGATACATCATTCGGCAGGTTGATGGTGACGCTGATCGAGTGGTCAACCCATTTCTGCATTGCACCCTGCATCTTGACCTTGTTGACCCAGTCAACATCCTGTGCTGTTGCCTTGTAGTAGGGTGAACGGGCTACCAGGTCATCAACCTCCTCAGATGTGAATTTCTGTGCGGGATTGATGCCGTTAACTATCATCCACTCCACAAACTTGTGGTGGAATACTATGAACTCCTCAAAGGCATCGCCGTTATCATCGACAAATGTGATGTTGGCGTTCTCATCTTCACGGTTAACCTTGCGGCGGCGCTTATAGACGGGCATGAATACCGGCTCCAGACCTGATGTGGTCTGAGTCATAAGGCTTACAGTGCCTGTAGGAGCAATAGTCAGACAGGCTATGTTGCGGCGGCCGTATTTCTTCATGTCAGCGTACAGTTCCGGATCAGCCTCCTTGATGCGCAGGATGAACGGATTCTTCTGTTCGCGTTTCCAGTCATATATCTCAAATGCACCGCGTTCCTTAGCCATCTCTACCGATGAACGATAGGCGGCAAGTGCCAGAGTACGCTGTACTTTTTCAGCAAATTCCGTTGCTTCATCGGTTCCGTAGCACAGACCTAATGCAGCCAGCATATCTCCCTCGGCTGTGATTCCTACACCGGTACGGCGGCCCATCGTGCTCTTGCGCATAATCTTTTCCCACAGACGTTTCTCTGTGTACTTGGTCTCATCATCCTCAGGGTCACTGGCAATCTTGGCCTGAATCATATCAATCTTTTCAATCTCCAGGTCAATTATGTCATCCATTATGCGTTGTGCTATGGCAACATGTTTCTTGAAAAGGTCAAAATCAAATTCGGCCTTAGGAGTAAACGGATTCTTTACATATGAATAGAGGTTGATGGCAAGCAGACGGCAACTGTCATACGGGCAAAGGGGAATCTCGCCGCATGGGTTGGTGCTTACGGTGCGGAAACCAAGGTCTGCGTAGCAGTCAGGTACGGACTCACGCAGGATTGTGTCCCAGAAAAGGACACCTGGCTCTGCTGATTTCCATGCATTATGGACAATCTTCTTCCAGAGTTCGCTGGCCTCAATCTCTTTTTTGTATATAGGTTTCTTTGAATCAATGGGGTAGCACTGCGTGTATTTGCGGCCCTCGATGGCGGCCTTCATGAACTCATCATCAATCTTGACCGATACGTTTGCGCCGGTAACCTTACCGCTCTCCATCTTGGCATCAATGAATGACTCTGAATCAGGATGCTTGATGGATACGCTCAACATAAGGGCACCGCGACGACCGTCCTGTGCCACCTCACGGGTTGAATTGGAGAAACGCTCCATGAACGGAACCAGACCGGTTGATGTGAGTGCCGAATTCTTTACGGGAGAACCTTTGGGGCGGATGTCTGAAAGGTCATGGCCGACACCTCCGCGGCGTTTCATAAGTTGAACCTGTTCCTCATCAATTTTCATGATGGCTCCGTAAGAGTCTGCTGAACCCTCTGTGCCGATTACAAAGCAGTTTGAAAGTGATGCAATCTGATAATTGTTGCCGATGCCGGTCATGGGGCTTCCCTGCGGAACTATATACTTGAATCCCTTAAGCAACTCATGAAGTTGTTTTGCTGTCATAGGGTTCTTGTACTTTTTCTCCACGCGTGCAATCTCATTTGCAATTCGCCAATGCATGTCATCGGGTGTCTTCTCATAAATTTTTCCGAAGGAGTCCTTTACTGCATACTTGTTCACCCAAACTTTGGCTGCAAGTTCATCGCCTCCGAAATAGTCCACTGAGGCCTTGAATGCCTCATCAAAAGTGTAGGTTAGTTTTTTGTCGTCCATTTATAATTACTTGTTTGATCAGATGCCGCAAAAAGTATTCCAGTCTGTGCGACCGGAACTGCTTTACAAATTTAAACAATGTATCTGAAATATATAACGGTTTTCAAAAAATAAATTCCAATAAAATCAAAGTTTTCCGTATTTGTCACTTAAAACGCTGATAATAAATGTTGTAAATTTTTCAGAAACGCTGAAAGTTGTCTAAAACGGGATAATTGTCCATGAATAGCCCTGTATAATTTGTTTGTTTGATGATCATAATCGCAAAAAAAAGAGCGGCATGTTTGTGCCGCTCAGGATATTGTCATGAACTGATGTTTCAGCATCTTAAGCCGCTTTCAATATTCTCCATGTCATTCTTGAAGTTCTTGTCAACCTGAATCTGGTCACGAACCATATTGCAGGCATGCAAAACTGTAGCATGATCACGTTTCCCTATGTAGGCTCCAATCTTTGAAGTTGAGTAATCCAGATATTTCTTGGCCAGATACATGCTTATCTGTCTTACCTGAACTATCTCATGTTTGCGCGACTTGGTCTGTATTGACTGCTCCTCAATGTTATAATAGTCACAGACTTTTGCGATGATTGATTCAATTGTTATGGGTTTCTGCTCATGATGGTGGCTCTTTTCTATCACTTCACGGGCAAGATTCAGGTCAATCTCTTTTCCGTAGATGGTTGAATGGGCCATCAGTGAGACTATAATTCCCTCAAGGTCACGTACATTCTGGGTAACATTACCGGCAATATAGTCAATCACATTGTCCGGGAACTTGAGACCGTCACGTTTGGTCTTATCCCTGAGAATATCCTTTCTGAGGCTCAAGTCAGGTCTTTCAAGTTCTGCTACCAATCCCCATTTGAAGCGTGTGATAAGCCTTTCTTCAAGGTCTTTCATATCCTTTGGAGGACGGTCGCTTGTCAGAATGAGTTGTTTGTGGTTCAGATGCAGATAATTGAAAATATGGAAGAATGTATTCTGGGTTTTTGTCTGCCCCGCCATCTCCTGCATATCATCTATTATCAGCACGTCAATTGACTGATAGAAATGGATAAAGTCATTTGTGGTGTTGTTCCTGACAGAATCAACATATTGAACCATGAACAGGTGAGCCGACACATAAAGGACTCTCTTTTCAGGATGCAGTTCCTTTACCTTCATACCGATGGCATTGGCCAGGTGAGTCTTTCCTACACCCGATGCTCCATAAATGAACAGCGGATTGAATGCACTGCCTGCAGGGTTAAGTGCAATGGTTTCACCTGCTGTACGTGCCAACTTGTTGCTGGTTCCCTCTACAAAGTTGTCAAAACTGTAATTGGGATCAAGCATGGGGTTCAGGTCCTGAACCAGAGGAGCGTTCGAAGTTGAAGGTGCTTTGTTTGTGAGGGGTTCTGCCTCTTTGATCTTACCGGTCGGAATACCGGTGGAACTGATGTCCTGGGTAATGTTGTTCTCCTTGTCAGTAACGATGCTGTACATTAACCTGGTACCTTTTCCGAATACCTTGGTGAGAGATGCCTTAATAACGTCAAGGCAGTTCTGCTCAAGATATTCATATACAAAGTGGCTGGGCACCTGGATGAGCAGTTCGCCGTTCTCCATTGAGATGGGATTAATAACTGAAAACCACGCGTCAAAAACTGTCTTTGACACGTTGTCCCGGATAAAATCCAGACATAAATTCCATTTGGTTGTCAGTTCAATTCCCGTCATTGTAAAGGATAAAGCATTGTTCGTTTCAGATAGGTTTTATCTGTCGGCATTGCAAAGTTGAGAATCTTCTTTGATATGTCCAAACCGGATTTTGGGAGTGAAAAAATGGTAAAATGTAACCCGTTGGGAATTAAGCAGTTGCATTTATTGCAAAAAAGTGTTGAAAACAAGCTATTGACTTTTATCAAACCTCTGAATGACAGCAAATTAACCTGTTGATAACTTCTTTTGCGGCTCTTTGATTATAGTGTTTGACCCCTTATTTGAACCTGTTTGAATAAAGATTGCAGCTTTGCCTTTTTTTTGTCCTTCTAGACGCGTTATTTAGACAATATCTAAATTGGCAGTATTTCGGTCATGTATAATTATCGGACTTTTATTTGTTTTTTGCGCTTAATTGCCGGGCCTCTTTTACACTTATCTTTTTGCCCTGATAGACGGCTATTACGAACGCGTCCTTATATTTTTTCTGGACCTCAGTCTTCGTACTCAATATGGCATCATAATCGGTAGTGTCACCGCATGTATATTTGCACATTCCGTTTTCTGTGTAATAGTCCACATTCGCGTATGAACTCAAACGCTTGTCATTTTTCTTAAGAGGTGTTTTGATGCTCATGAACTGGACCTTGTAAACGGGGAGTGACTGTGTTGCATCGGGCTGCCTGTTTCCAATGGCCTGTGCTGCCGGTACGGCTTTCTCCTTTTGTTTGTTGTGATAATCCAGATACTCCTTAAATGCCTTGTAAAGGCTTTGGCTCATTTCATCAACGCCCTTCTGTGATACCAGATACCGGCATTCCGCGTCATTTGATATAAATCCGAGTTCAATCAGAATGCTTGGCATGGCGCTTTTCCATAAAACCAGATATCCTGCCTGATGAACACCTCTGTCAGGACGTTTTGCGCTCTTTACCATCTGGTTCTGGTTGAATGTAGCCATTTTGAGGCTCTCTTTCTGGAATTCATTCTGCATGAATTCAAATATTATCATGCTCTCCGGGCTGTTGGGGTCATAACCCTCATAATGGGTCTCATAATCGTTCTCCAGCAGAATGGCCTTGTTCTCCTCAAGTGCAACGTTCAGATTCGCACTGGTGCGGTTTTCTTCAACGCCAAGCAGGTATGTCTCGGCTCCGTTTGCAGATTTGTTCTTGGCCGAATTTGTGTGGACTGATATGAACATGTCGGCATTGGCCTTATTGGCTATGTCGGCGCGTTTATAGAGTTCTACAAAAACATCGGTCTTACGGGTATAGATGACCTTTACATCCTTGCAGTTCTCTTCAATGAGTTTGCCCATCTTGAGAGCCACGTTAAGATTGATGGTTTTCTCCTGATTCTTTCCGTTTACTGCGCCGGGGTCCTTGCCGCCATGACCGGGGTCAATGACAAGTACAAAACGACCGTCTTTGTCAACTGCATATGCCGGTCCTGTTGCCAGCATTGAGGCAATCAGAATGACAAGCGTTGAGATCCTGCTGAGAATTGGAGAAAACCTGCTCATTGTTTTTGGTTGATTTTGGTTTCAAATGATACTTGCGTGGCCTTGGAACCGCGAATGAATGATGCAATCTTTCTTGCTGACACCTTGACCGGTTCAATGGTAAATTCAGGAACGTTGAATGCATACAGGAACTTGCGGTTGAATTCGGGATCACGCTGCGGAAGTGCGAATGGTTTTGAAAAGGTTCCGTCATCATTGAAATGAGCCAGATAGAGTCTGGTATATATACCGTCTTCACGTCGCGTGCTCAATACTACCCATTTGCCCGTACTGGACCATGCATGGTAACTTTCAGCGCACGGGCTGTTGATCTCTGAAGTATATCTGCGCGTTCCCTGTTCAAGGTCAAACAGTAACAGGTCTGATGCATCCTGATAGGGCGGAAATACGCCATGGGTGCTGATGCAACAAAGCATATATCTGCCGTCGGGGCTTATCTTGGGCCAGGTCAGACTGCTGTCAATGGCTGCGGCATCAAATACGAGTGTGGTGGGCCCCCATGCTCTGGTGTCCGGGTCAAACGGCTTGCTGTACAGATTGTATTTGACCTGGTTCATGTGACTCACAATTTCATGAGTGGATTTCATCTCAGGGTAATCGGCCGATGTATAATAGAGTGTACGGCCGTCCTTGGACCATGCCGGGTGACATTCAAGTCTGTCAGGTGAGTTTTCAATTATACTGACCGCATTGTCCCTGATGTTATATAATATAAGGTCACTGAATTCGTCAAATGCTTCAATCCTGTCAGGGTCAACAGTGTGCATGATCTGGTAGGTCTTGTTGGTGGAGTATGCTATATAGTCATGCGTGGGGTGCCATGAAGGATAAACGGCGGCAGCCAGTGTCGAGTCAGTATTCATGTTCAACTTGAGCAGTTGCCCGTTCTTGTAGAAGATGGTTCCTCCCAGGTATTGTCTGGCGTGAAATTGCATATAATCTGTCTTGTAGTCCTTGAAATAGTGACAGTTTATGCATTGCCTGCTGCCGTCTTTCATGACCATGTCATTTGCGTAGATGACTTTTTCTTTAAATGATGTAAGGTCACGCTGATTGATAGAGAGTCTTTGGTAACTTTCAAAAGAGTGGGGTATTACTCTGTATGAAATGAAATTGTCTATCTGATCAGGTGATACATATATCATAAACGGCTTGAGCCTGCTCCATGAGCCTGCCTTCTTTTCATAGACGGTAACGGTTATATCGCCGTTGTTGAGCAACTGACGCCACTCTTTTGCGGGAATGCTGACTTTTTTGCCGCTTATCCTGACCTGTGCTGATCCTGACTGGAGGGTGGTCAGGTATTTGTCGGCATCATCGTCTATAAGGAAATTGGCAGGAGCGATATTTGCGGGGACGGTAATTCCTATATTATCGGGAAATATCGCGGGCAGTTCCTCTTGGGAGAGCGGGGACGATGGAACCTGGCTGCATCCTGCAAAGATGATTGCTGCTGATATGAACAGAATGTTTTTTTTCATAATTTACGGTCAGAATGATTCGAGTCCTCGTACAAAGAAATAATAATAATAGTATGTGTTTCTGAGTCGTACGGGGAATATACGACGTGCGTCATTAAGGTTATCTATGTCAGTTGCGTATTTCTGCATTGTGGCCATAAAAGAATCATACAGTTCTTTGGTATTGCTGTCATAAGGAAGCGACATAAGTGTTTTGTTGTTTCCAATGTGACTGTACAGATATGCAGCCTCCTGATAATAACGGTCAAGTTTGGTTATGTCTGAAGATTCGATATAAAGAAGGAACTTGGTCCAGAAAGCGGTTGCATTCCGTGATTTCAGTGCCCAGAACAATGCGATGCGGTCATACAACGGAGTGGCTTTGCCTGAACTTGTTTCAAGAAAATGATGTTCAAGTGCGTATTCACAACCTCTGATGTCTTCCAATAACTGGTCATCATAACAGACCAAAGGAAGTATAAGGTCATAAGGCGCGGTTTTTTCAGCCTGGATATCATTATAGCATATCTGCCGTTGCTGTCTGGACCATTTCCTGTAAAAGAGTGTATGGTCAAGCATATCCAGATATTTCAGTGCGACAGTTCTGTCATTCATGGATATCGAGGCCATTGTCAGATATTTGAGTCTGCTGTAACTCCAACCGAACTCTCCGGTTTCTTCAAGACACCAGCGATGGCAGAATCCCGGTATGCCGTAATGGAGGTAGAGTTCCTTTCCTATCTGGAGGACCATGGGAATGTCATGACTCTTTTTCTGTTTCATGCCGCCGTCATCAAATGCAAAAGCCTGCTGGCTTTCACGGCCGGTTTTTATCAGAGCCAGATCCTTGAGCAGCACCATTATTCTGGTGGGCTGGTAATCCTTTTTCTTGTCTGCTCTTGAACTCAGGTCATGGAGCGTGTTTATGGATTTGTTCCAGTCCAGGTCATCGGTGGCCTGAATCATGGTTATCTCTGCATTGAAGTTGACATCCTTGAACCATGACAGGAACAGCAGCAGAATGCATGGAACAATAACAGCAATCCTGATTAATTGAGGATGCCTTGACTGGCGGTCTGTTATCCCGCTTAAGAATGGAAGTAAAACCGGAATGAGTGTGGCGGCTATTACCGGACAGAAGGTTCTGAAACGGGTCTCTTGATATAACGCGGTGGGCAGCCCCAATGTCCAACTCTGCTGAAGGTTGTATGTGGTAAGTCCATACAGCAGCAGTGGTGACAGAATAATCACTGCGACTGAGATGATGGCAAAAACGGTTTTTTCTTTTTTGTCACGTTTTGAAAGCAGCAGGTCGCTGGCTGCTGCAATAAGGCCGGCAAATGCGTAATATCCGGCAAACCAGTATCCTGCGACACCCCAGATGACTGTAAACAGGCCAAGTCCTGATGCGGTGCGTATCTTACGGCATACCGTTACGGCAAGGATAACGGTCAGATAACCCAGAACAGGTCCAAAAAAATATCCTAAGGAGTTCATGATGAACATGAGATATCCCAGTGACATGTTTGCACCAGCCAGGATAAAAGAGGGAATATATGCTAAGGCATTATAGCCTGACTCCTTGATGTATAAACGTGATGTCGCTACGGCTGACAGGGTGAGCAGCATGACCCAAATTAGCGCTCCCAACCATGGAATGTGCAGGAATTGGGTGAGGAACAGGCTGAGACAACTCAGCGGGCCGGCCGGCGTCTTGAGAAAGTCTTTTATCCAGAACCAGTCAAAAAGGAACAGTGAGCGTCCTTCAACCTGCAGCAGATAATCTTTTGAAAATATAATCAGAGCCGCCAGAAACAGTACAGGCAGTATGATTTGAATGTATCCTGATATTCTTGTCTTATTCATTGTCACTCTCCTTTTTTTGACTCATATTTGGATGGAGTCGCGTCAGTGCTTGAAATAAATGATGCGAATTGTCTTGGAGTAATATGCACCGGTTCTTTCATGAACTCCGGTATGTTGAACGCATAAAGGAATTCACGGTTGAATTCAGGATTGCGTTGCGGCAGGGCAAAAGGTTTTGTAAAATGACCGTTCCCGTCAATATGGCTGAAATAGAGTCGGGTATGGACGCCATCCTCGCGGCGTGTGCTGAACATAATCCATTTTCCGTTTGATGACCAGCAGTGATAACTCTCGGCAAACCGGCTGTTGATCTCATCGGCATAACGGTATGAATTGTCTTTCAGGTCATAGATGACAAAGTCTGATGCTATCTGGTCAAGAGGAAATATTCCATGGGTGCTTACGCAGCAGACCATCCAGCGTCCGTCAGGAGAAACGCGGGGCCATGTCATGCTGCTGTCAACGGCCTGGGCGTCATAAATGAGTTCTTTTGCCCCCCATGTGCGTGTGTCGGGATCAAACGGCTTGCTGTATAGGCTGAAATGCAGTTTTTCCCTGTCAATGAATATCTGGTTCTTTCTGTCGGGACCGAACGGTGCCTCATAGTGAGCGGATACATAATATAGCGTACGTCCGTCAGCAGACCATCCTGGAAAGCACTCCAGTTCACTGGAGTCATTTTCAATGACACTTACCGTGTTGTCACGTGTATTGTAGAGTATTATGTCATTCTCTTCATCAATTACTTCAAGTTTGTCATGACTGGCGGCATGAACAGACTGGTGTGTCTTGTTGTTGGACAGGGCGATATAATCATGCGTGGGGTGCCATGACGGATATACACCGGCTGAAATGGTGGAATCAGTCTTCATGTTGACTTTATGTAGTTTGCCGTCCAATACAAGAATCGTTCCCCCTTTGTAATGGCGGACATGGAACATCATATTGTCAGTATCCCAGTTCTTGTAGTAATGGCAGTTTATGCATGTGCCCTGGGCATTGTTCTGGATCATGCTGTTTGAAACAACAACCTTTTCGCTGTAATTTGTCAGGTTCCTTTGCCGAATGGTCAGTTTCTCATATGATTCAACTGCCACAGGAATGATACGGTATGAAATATATGGATCAATTTCATCGCTTATACTCATCTTGAACGGTTTATAGGCAATCCATTTGCTGTCTTTCCGGCAATACACCCTGACGGTAATCTCTTGTGACTTTGTGATCCTGGCCCATTTTGATTTGGGTATTGAGACCGTGTTGCCCTTTATTACAACCTGGCCTGATTCTGATGTCAGTTCGGTCAGGTAAGCGTCAGCCTGCTCCTCAATGAGAAAATTCATGGGAGCGATATTGCTTGGAATGGTTATGTCCGTATAATCAGGGAATATGGCAGGAACCGTGCCGGCGGTATCGTAATCTGACGGCAGAGTAGGCTTGCAGGCAACAATCAGTATGACCAGAAGGGGTATGATGATTTTTTTCATAGTTCAGTATGTCTGAAGATCTCTTATAAAGTAGTAAAAGTAAAAAAATGTATTTCCGAACTTACGTGAGAACGGGTAGGCCGATTCCCTGATATCGCGCACAGGATTGGCGTTTACGTACTGGTTGAAAGCGTTATAACTGTCTCTGACGGCTTTGCTTAAAGGCAGGTCGGTGCTTTTCTTTTCAAGGCTGCTGTACAGTAAGGCTGCTTCCTGGACGCTGCGTGGCAGTTCTCTGACATTGTTGGTCTGCAGATATGAATACAGGTGCTGCCAGAATGAGGGGATGTCCTGCATTCGCATGGCCCAGAGCAAACCTGCGCGGTCATATTCCGGCGAGGGATGAGGAGGCTCCGGTTCAGAGAAATGACGCATCAGGAAAGTCTCGCTTTTTACAAGGTCATTTGTCATGCGGTTCTCAAAACACATATAGGGCAGAATGCTCTTGTAAGGTTCGTTGCTTGCCATCAAAACGCTGTCAGCCGCAAGTTTACCCTGCTCTTTTGCCCATTGACGGTAAAAAACGGTCTTTTCCAGTTTGTTCAGATATTTACGGGCAAAATCACTCTCTTGCATAATCACAGAGTGCATTGCCATATATTTTATTGTGCTGTAACTCCAGTTGTGTTCAATGACATCCTCAAGACACCATCGGTAACTCATGTTGACCAGTCCGTATTGCAGATAAAGTTGTTTGCCGGACTGGAGTGCCATGGGAATCTGTGTCCGTGATTTCTGCATGCGTCCGCCGTCTTTCATGGTGAAGGCCTCATCAAGTGCCCGGTTCATTTTGAGCAGAGCGAGATCACGGTAGAGAATCATTGTGCGCGTAGGCTCAAAGAATCTTTTGTCATAAATGCCCAGTATCTCAGTCAACTCCTCCTGACTCTTGACTCCTGACAGCGCCTTTGAGCGTGCGGCATATGCTTTGGCATCAGATTCTGTATGCGAATCAACCGTCTTTTGATAGATGTCAATGACTTTCTGCCAATCGAAACGGTCAACAGCCTCTGACATGGCAAGTTCCGTGCGGAAATTCTCATCCTTGAACCAAAACCCCCATACTGAGGCAACGGATATGACAAATACTGCGGTTTGCAATGTCAGCGTCTTGCCGCTCTCCTTAAGCCAACGCGATGCAATTGTCATGACGGGTATGAACAGCAGTGCAAGTTGGAAGGGTGCTCTTATTGCGTGCGTCCAGACATCCTCAGAGATTGAGGGAAGTCCTAAATGCCAACTGTCAGCCAGACGGTATGAGGTGTAGAAATTGTAAATTATAACAGGAATCAGTATAATGAGCGCAACTCCTGTCAGGAATAAACCGATGCGGTTCTTGCGGAGCATGTCAGTTGCGGTAAACGCAGTGCATGCTGCCGATAGCGTACCAATCAGGGCGAATGTTCCGAACAGGGGGAAACCGACCGCAGTCCATATGGCGAGTAATATCATCTTACCCCACACCTTCTCTACGCGGTATATGCCCGATATTGGAATGAGCGCCGCAAGATAACCTAACAGAGGTGCAAAGAAATGGTCCTGTTCTCTCATGATGAATACCCCGTATCCGAGTGACATGTTCCCTATAACCAGTAATGCCGCAGGTATTATTGCCAATGCTCTGTATTGTTCGGGGATTCTTAATACTCTTACTGTCAATTGATAGGTAATCAGCAAAAGGAGGACCCAGAGTATTGAGCCCAACCATGGCAGATACAGGAATTGGGTTAAGAATGAGCCTGCCACTCCCAGAAGTCCTCCTGGAATCTGTATGTATTCCCTGAAATATAGCCAGTCGAACAGGAACAGTGACAGGTCTTCAACTTTCTTGAGGAATATCTGTCCGCGTAAAGCCAGTACGGCCCAAAGCAGTAAGGCAAGGATATAAGGGAGCAACCGGAGAATGTTGCCATATAGCCCTTTTGATTTGTTGTTAGAGACAGGTGTCATATGAACATTAGTATCGCACGTATGCGTGCGTGTGTGAAATTGCCCCAAAGATAGCATTTTTTCCGGCTCATTTTATTTCTGAACGCGTGAAAACTATTATTTTCGCGCATTGTCAACTGAAATCACTAACTTGTTATGAAAAGAATATCTATTTGGGCCGTAATGCAGTTAATGCTGATCCCGGTCTTTGCACAACAGCCAGTCTGGCTTGATCCTAAGGTCAACAGTGAGAATGAGAAACCTGACATTGCCGATTACTTTGCCTATGAAAATCAGGAACTGGCCGGCAAGGGACAGAAGAGTCTGTCTTCAAGATTCATGTCCATTGAGGGCAATTGGAAATTCAATTTTGTAAAGAACGCCTATGACAAACCTTCTGATTTCTTCAAGGAGGGTTATGATGACAGTAAGTGGGTTGACTTTCCTGTTCCCGGTCTGTTTGAAATGAACGGATACGGAGACCGTATCTATACCAACGTTTCATACCCTTGGAACAATGAGTATCCAATAAATCCGCCTGTTGTAGGTGAGCGTGACAACTACGTGGGTTCATACCGTCAGAGTTTCAGCATTCCCGCTGATTGGAAGGGCCAGCGTGTCTATATTCATGTGGGTTCGGCCACATCAAATCTGTTGGTGTGGGTGAACGGCAAGTACGTAGGTTACAGCGAGGACAGCAAGATGGAGGCCGAGTTTGATATAACCGATTATGTGAAGTTTGGCCAGAGTAACCTGATAGCCATGCAGATAATGCGCTGGTGTGACGGCAGTTACATTGAGGATCAGGATTTCTGGCGCTTTACAGGCATAGCCCGTGAGGTCTATCTGTACTCCCGCCCTGAGGCCCATATAGAGGATATCCGTGTGGAGACGGACCTTTTGTCAAACTACGTAAACGGAGCCTTGGATATTGAGGCCGGTTTTGTGGGTGCAGCCCGCAAGACTCTGCATGTCGAACTCAAGGATGCCAACGGAAAGGTAATACGCTGGGGCGATCAGGTTGTTCCGGCCGATGAGGCCCTGAAATTTCATTTTGAAATCGGAAATCCTTACAAATGGACTGCTGAGACTCCGTACCTTTATACACTTTACCTGACCCTGAAAGACGGGGATAAGGTGCTGGAGGTCGTTCCGCAAAAGGTGGGATTCCGTAAGGTGGAGATCCGTGACCGTCAGTTGCTGGTAAACGGCAAGCCTATCCTTATCAAGGGCGCAGACCGTCATGAGATGGATCCGTATGGAGGATATGTCGTTCCTCTGGAGCGTATGATTGAGGATATTCAGATTATGAAACAGATGAATATCAACGCTGTCCGTACCAGCCATTATCCCGATGATCCGCGCTGGTATGACCTGTGTGATGAATACGGCATATATCTTGTGGCAGAGGCTAATGTCGAGGGACACGGAATGATGTACGGCCCGAGTCCGCTTGCCAGGAATCCTGAATATGAACTGGCTCATCTGGAGCGCAACAAGTCAAATGTAATCACCTACAAGAACCACCCGTCAATCATAGTATGGTCAATGGGTAACGAGGATGGCGACGGTCAGAACTTTGTGACCTGCTACAAATGGATCAAGGAGTATGACAAGACCCGCCCCGTACAGTATGAGGGAGCGACAGGTTCACCTGACCATTGCGATATCCATTGCCCCATGTATGCCGATTACGGCGCAATGGAGCGCCATGAGAAGGGTAATGACCCGCGCCCGATGATTGAGTGCGAGTATGCCCATGCAATGGGTAACTCTGAGGGCGGATTCAAGGAGTACTGGGATATTATCCGTGCTAACTGTTCGGTACAGGGTGGATTCATCTGGGACTTTGTCGATCAGGCCGTATTCGGCAAAAATGCCGACGGAAAAGAGATATTCATGTATGGCGGTGACGATGGCCGCTATCCGGTATCGGACCAGAACTTTAACTGCAACGGACTGATTGCTCCGGACCGCCGCTGGAACCCGCACGCATATGAGGTTCAGTATTTCTACCAGAATATATGGGCTACTCCGGTTGATCTCAGCAAGGGCGTGTTTGAGGTATATAACGAGAACTTCTATACAGACCTGTCGGCATACTATATGGAGTATGCTCTTACGGCCGATGGAACCGAGATCTCACGCGGTCAGATAAAACTGCCTAAGATTGCCGCCCAGAGCAGGGTCAAGGTCACTTCGGCAGATTTGGCAAAGGCCATTAAGAAGGCTCCTGCAGGAAAGGAGATTCTGGTTGATGTGGAGTTCAAACTGAAAGAGGCTGCCCCGTTGCTTGAAAAGGATTTCGTGGTTGCACGCGGTCAGTTTGAGGTTAAGGGTTATGAGTTTAAGCCGATGACGGCAGAGGCTCCGGAATCGGCCGGAACCGTTAAGATTGACGAGGCTGTGGCATATGTGAAGTTGGAGGCTGCAGGTGTGGTCTATACCTTTAACAAGAATACCGGCTGGATAGATTACATTGATGTTGACGGCAAGCAGATAACACAGAACGGAAGCCAGTTGAAGAGTGATTTCTGGCGCGCTCCCACCGATAATGACTACGGCGCAAACCTGCACACACGCATGCAGGCATGGCGCAATCCCAATCTGAGACGCACCTCTTTTGAGTGCAAGGTTGAGGATGGTCTGGGCAAGGTTAACGTAAAATATGAGATAGAGCAACTCTTTGCATCGCTTGAAATAGAGTATGTACTGGATGCTGACGGCAATATGTTCGTTAACCAGAAGATGGTTACCCGTCCCGAGGAGGCCGCTGAGGCCATGGCTCAGGCTGCCCAGCAGAGACAGGGTCAGCAGAGGCAGGGACAGCGTGGCGGACAGCGCGGTCAGGGCGGAATGCCTGATCTGTTCAAGTTCGGTATGACCATGAATATGGCGGGTGAGTTCAATCAGGTGGAATACTATGGTCGCGGCCCCGTTGAGAACTACTCCGACCGTAACAGTTCGCAGTTCCTGGGCGTCTATAAGAGCACTGTCGCTGACCAGTATTTCCCCTACATACGTCCGCAGGAGAACGGCAACAAGACCGACGTACGCTGGTGGCGTGTGACAAACGCTGATGGTCTGGGTCTGGAGTTCTGCAGTGATGCTCCGCTCAGCATGTCATCGCTCAACTACGCTACAGCTGATCTGGATGAGGGACCGCAGAAACATAATGTGCATGCAGGTGACCTTTCGCCGCGTCCTTATACCGTAGTGCATATAGATAAGGCACAGTACGGACTGGCATGCGTAAACAGTTGGGGCGCCACACCGCTTGAGGAGTACAAACTGCATTACGGTGACTATTCATACAGTTTTGTAATCAAACCGTTGAGATGAGTGCAGGAAACCAAGGCCTGTGGATGGGGCTGATAGACAAATATTACTCTGACAACCAACCTCTTAGAGAACTGCTGCTGCTCCATAGCCGCCTTGTTGCCGATAAGGCGTTGAAGATTGTCGGTGCACATCCCGAACTTGGTGCAGACAGGGCGTTCGTTGAGGAGGCGTCAATGCTTCATGATATAGGAATTTTTCTTACAGATGCTAAGCCGATACACTGTTACGGGAAATACCATTATCTGTGCCATGGCTATTTGGGTGCAGACCTGTTGCGGGCCGAAGGATTGCCGCGTCATGCCTTGGTTGCAGAGCGCCATACGGGAACAGGACTCACTTTGAAACAGATTCTGGAACGGGACCTGCCGGTTCCGCACAGAGATATGATTCCCGTGAGCGTTGAAGAGAAAATAGTCTGTTTTGCCGACAAGTTTTTCTCCAAAACGCGTCCGGAGCAGGAGAAAACGGTTGAGCAGGCGGAGCAGAGCCTTGCCAAATTCGGGCAGGAGGGAGTGCTGCTGTTCAGGCAGTGGAGTACAGAGTTTTTGTAGGCTCTTTTATAAAATAACTGAAAAGGCACCCTTAAAGGGTGCTTTTTTCATCAATAATAGATACCTTTGCAGTTTGTTGAAAAAAACGGTCCAAATCAATCATAGATTCGCGTGACAGCCCGATTCAGAAAAATACGCTTTTCAGTTCTTGCAGGATTGCTCCTGTGGGCCGTTTGCGCGGTTGCCCAGATACCTGTTGATTCCATTTCACCTGTTGATTCCGTTCAGTCAGCGCCGGCAGCCGTTGCCGGGTCTGATTCGCTTGCCATACCTGCAGACACAGTTCAGCAGCAGGCTTCTGATTCAGTTCCGCCCCAAAAGAAAAAAGAGCCGCTCGATGCTCCTGTGGCGTACGAATCAACAGATTCAATGATCTGGAATTACGGCGGGTATGCTTCACTGTACGGAAACGGAAAAGTGACTTATCAGAAAGTTGAACTTACTGCTGCCATAATCAAAATGCAGGTGGACAGCAGTCTGGTATATGCTGACGGAGTCAGGGATTCATTGGGCGAATGGACCGGAACACCGATCTTTGTTGACGGCTCAACTCCCTATGAGTCAAACCATATCAGTTACAATTTCAAGACTGAAAAGGGTTACATCAATGAGATCATAACCCAGCAGGGTGAAGGCTATATGACCAGCGCCGAGGCAAAAAAAGGCCCTGAAGGTGAATATTATATAGCCGATGGCGTATATACTACCTGTGATCAGCATGAAGACCCTCATTTCAACCTCAGGATAACCCGTGCCAAGGTGCGTCCGGGCAGAGATGTGGTATTCGGCCCCGCATATCTTGAAGTTCTGGGTGTTCCTTTGCCGTTGTTCGTTCCTTTCGGTTTCTTCCCGTTTCTTGACGGAGACTATTCTTCGGGTATAATATTTCCCACCTATGGTGATGAGATGGAGAGGGGTTTCTACCTGAAGGACGGCGGCTATTATTTTGCATTGTCAGACTATTTTGACCTTAAAGTGCTGGGTGAGATCTTTACCAAGGGTTCCTGGGGCGTGTCGGCAGAGAGCAAGTATAAACTCCGTTACAAGTTCTCGGGAAACGTCTATGTCAGTTCCCTTACCACCAAACTGGGTGACAAGGGCTTGCCTGACTACTCAGTGACCAAGAACCTTAAGATACGCTGGACACACAGACAGGACGCCAAGGCCAATCCGTATCAGAACTTTTCTGCCAGCGTGAATTTTGCCACGCAGAGTTATGAACGTTCCAATCTGAGCAGTCTATACAATCCGTCACTGACATCGCAGAGTACCAGAACATCAAGTATCAGTTACTCACGCAACTTTCCGTCAATCGGTCTGTCACTGTCCAGTTCAATGAACATGTCGCAGAACATGCGTGACTCTACCATTTCACTCAGTCTCCCTTCACTGAATGTCAGTCTGCAGCGAATTTATCCTTTCAAAAAGAAGAAGGTTGCCGGAGCAGACAAGTGGTATGAAAAGATATCGTTCACGTATTCAGGATCATTGAGCAACAGTATATCATCAAAGGAGAGCGAACTTATGGACAAGAGTCTGGTCAAGGATTGGAGAAACGGTATGAAACACTCAATACCTATCAGTGCCACTTTCCAGATTCTTAAGAACATCAACATAACCCCCTCGCTAAGTTATAACTCCCGATGGTACAGTTACAAGGTCATGCAATCATGGGACGAAACCCAGAACAAGGCCGTGAAGGATACCGTATTCGGCTTTAACAGGGTGTATGACTATCATTTCAGTGTGAGTGCCAATACGAAACTTTACGGAATATACCAACCTACCGCCTTGTGGATCAAACTGTTCGGTGACAAACTGATCATGACACGTCATGTGTTCTCACCTTCAGTCAGTTACAGCATGTCGCCTGACTTTGGTGACTCACGGTACGGCTACTATGACACTTATGTCTATACTGACCAGAACGGTGAGGTCAGGACAGTCGAATACTCGCCATATACCGGTTCACTGTACGGTGTCCCGGGCAAGGGAAAATCGGGAAGCCTGTCGGTAAGCATTGGCAATAACGTTGAGATGAAGGTCCGTTCAGACAAGGATACTACCGGAGTACGAAAGATAAGCCTGATTGATGAACTGGGCGCCTCAATGTCATATAACTTTGCCGCAAAAAGCAGACCTTGGAGTAACCTGAACACCAGACTCAGGCTCAAACTCACAAAGAGTTATACGTTCAGCCTCAACGCCACCTGGGCAACCTATGCCTATGAATTCAATGAGGCCGGCAATGTTGTGGTAGGTGAGCGTACAGAGTATTCATATGGCCGATTCGGACGATTCCAGGGTATGAGTCAGAATTTCTCATATACATTCAACAATAATACCCTGAATCAGTGGAGAGCCAAGTGGAACTCTATTTTCCACAAGAAATCTGAAGATGATGAGGAGGAAGATGATAATAGCGCATCCCGTTCATCGGGTTCAGGAGCCCCGCTCGTTGCATCAGCACCGGGAAAGTATGCTCAGAGCGGCAGTGGCGGAGGTTCTGCAAAGGTTGATGAGGACGGTTACGTGGAATATACCCTGCCATGGTCATTCTCAATATCGTATGGTATAACCATGCGTGAAAACACACAGGCTCAAATCAATGTGAAGCGTATGCGTTACCCATATAAACTTACGCACAGCATGAATATGTCAGGTAACATGAAACTGACCAACAAATGGAATATAAGTTTCTCATCGGGTTGGGATTTCACTCGCCATGATTTCACCACAACCACAATGAGCATTTCAAGAGACCTTCACTGCTTCAATATGTCATGCAGTATGGTTCTCAAACCTTATACTTCATATGATTTTACAATAAGAGCCAACTCAAGTATGTTGTCAGACCTTCTGAAGGTGAAAAAACGTTCCAGTTACAACAGTTACGTGAAGTGGTATGATGATTGATAAAAGACTAAAAAACAAATACTAACATGAGTTACTTGATTATTCCTGAAAATTACAGGCCTCTGATGTCAATGCGTCAGACAGAGCAGGGTATCAAACTTATCAAGGAGTTCTTTCAGCAGAACCTTTCTACCGGTTTACAGTTGCGCCGTGTCACGGCACCTTTGTTCGTACTTAAGGGTATGGGCATCAATGATGACCTTAACGGTGTGGAGCGTGCTGTTACATTCCCGATTAAAGATCTTGGCGACGCCAAGGCTGAGGTGGTACATTCGCTTGCCAAATGGAAGCGTCTCACCCTTGCCGAGTATGAGGTGAATCCCGGATATGGTATTTATACCGATATGAATGCCATACGTGCCGATGAAAGTTTAGGTAATCTTCATTCACTGTATGTTGACCAATGGGATTGGGAGCGCGTTATAACTGCCGATGACCGTAACATAGATTTCCTTAAAAGAATTGTACGCAAGATTTATTCGGCAATGCTGCGTACAGAGTACCTTATAAATGAAACCTATCCTCAATTGGAGCCGTTCCTGGCACGTGAGGTGTTCTTTATTCATTCAGAGGAACTGCGCCTTATGTATCCGGGTAAGACCCCTAAGGAACGTGAGGATGCCATCTGCCGCGAGCATGGTGCCGTATTTATAATGGGTATAGGCGGCAAGTTGGGTGACGGTGAGCCTCATGACCTGCGTGCTCCTGACTATGATGACTGGACTACACCCAATCAGGACGGTTATCTTGGGCTCAACGGTGACCTTCTGGTATGGAACCCCATTCTCGGCCGTGCCATGGAACTCTCATCCATGGGCATCCGTGTAGATAAGGAGTCACTTCTGCGCCAACTTGACATTTGCGGCAAGCAGGAGCGCAAGGAACTCTATTTCCACAAGAAACTTCTGGCAGGCGAACTGCCTCTCTCTATAGGCGGCGGTATCGGCCAGTCCAGATTGTGCATGCTGTTCCTGCAGAAAGCCCACATCGGTGAAATCCAGGCCAGCATCTGGCCCGAGGAGATGAGGGCTAAATGTGCTGCTGCCGGCATACAACTTATTTGATTGAGTGTTATGGAGGTTAGGATAGATCAGAGTTGGAAAGAGCATCTTCAGACAGAGTTTGACAAACCATATTTCAAGAGTTTGACAGACTTTGTTAGGACGGAGTATGCACAAGGTCCGGTCTATCCTCCCGGTAAACTGATTTTCAATGCCTTTGATTTGTGTCCGTTTGATCAGGTCAAGGTGGTCATAATAGGACAGGATCCGTATCATGAGCCCGGTCAGGCTCACGGTCTCTGTTTCTCTGTTAATGACGGAGTGCCTTTTCCGCCATCGTTACGTAATATATTCAAGGAGATAAGTGATGATTTGGGCAAGCCTGTTCCTGAGAGTGGTGACCTTACCCGATGGGCACGTCAGGGAGTGCTGTTGCTGAATGCCACACTGACTGTCCGTGCAGGGCAGGCCGGTTCGCATCAGGGTAAGGGATGGGAGGAATTTACAGATGCGGTTATACGTGAACTGAACAGTTCGCGTGACGGTCTTGTGTTTATCCTTTGGGGCGGTTATGCAAAAAAGAAAGGTGCAATTATTGACCGCTCCCGTCATCTCGTACTTAGCAGCGCGCACCCGTCACCATTGTCTGCATACAACGGTTTTTTTGGAAACCATCACTTCAGTCAGGCCAACCAGTGGCTTGTAAATCATGGTAAAACACCCGTAGATTGGTGAATATTGTCCAAAAATTGGACACTTTTGGCGTTTTTCACTGATTTTGGGCATTTTTATTTTGAAATAACAAGAACTAGCCTTTCCTTTGCAAATGCATAATTATTAAACATTCTTGTAATATGAAGAAACTTTTCACATTTGGAGCCTTTGTTTGCTTAGTTGCCTTTTCAGCTTGCGGCGATGACAAACAAGCTGACGTACCTGTTGTCAGCAATGATGTAGTTGAAAAAGATGTCGTTACATCATCATTCACTTTCAGAGTTCATGCTTCATTTCCAGGTCTTTCTGAAAATGAGCAGTTGTATGGCAGGTTTGGCGTTTTTTACATTGAAAAAGGTGCAGATACAGAGGGCCTTTTTGAGAAATGGCGCACAACCGGCAGTGCCGGCAAGTTAAAGAAAAAGGTTGCCGTTGTACAGGAGAGCGCCGGAGTGATCAATCTGGTGGTTGACGGCCTTATTCCCAATACTGAATATCATGTATGCCCGTTTTTCCAGGCCGATGACAAAAGGATCATAGGTAAGGTCACTGTTGTCAAGACCAATGCTTTTGGCAGTACAATTACGAACTCGGGAATTACAAGTTCCAAATTCTTCTCTGCCGATACAAAATGCACGGTGAACAATCTTGATTCATTGGACAGTAAGTATTGCTATTATGGCGTACAATATACTACCGGCGATCAGGACGTTGCAAAAGGACAGCGTGTGGAACTGCAAGGCAATCCCAAGTCAGGAACCTATCAGCTTGTAATACCCTCTCTTAATGCCAATACCGAGTATAAGTTCCGTCCATATCTGGCAGTAAAGTCTCAGGATACCATTTTCGGTGAGACAAAAGTTTTCAGTACACGTAATTATGATGAAGTTGCTGTCGATATGGGTACATCGGTACTATGGTCTCCATATTTCCTGGGAGCAGAGTCAGAAGAAGAGTCTGGTGAGCCTTATCGTTTTGGACAGCCGGATCCTATAAGGGTTGGCGGAGAGTTCGCTCTGATTGACAAAAACGGTTACTTTACAAGTGCTTGTCCTACTAATATCAGCGGCACGGAATATGATGCCGCAACCAAGAAGCTTGGAGAAGGTTGGAGAACACCTACAACGGCTGAAATCCGGGAACTTTTGGATAAGGTTACAATTTCAGCAGTAGGTAACAGAGACAGATATAAAACCAAGTTGAAATTTACAAGTAAGGAAAACGGTAACTCTATAATACTTCCGCAAACAGATTACAGTTATGCATATACCCGTAAGGTTAACAAATATAACCAGACAGGATATACATATTTCTTTGGAGCAGATATGACTGAGTCAGAGCCGTATGAGCGTATTGAGTATAACTACAATATGACTACTGCTGCATTTAATGATTTGTTGGATCAGTTACTTGACGAATATATTGAGAAAATAACGAGTGAATCAACAGGTACTACTGTTATCAGAATCAATACATTGGAATTGTTGGAGCCTCTGATTGATCAGGGTATTGTATGGCTTGACACTGTTATGGTTACATACAAGTACTTTACTATGTTCGAGCCTAACAATCCTATGTATTATATCAACGCAGGTGGTGGTTTTGACGGAACATTACGTGACGGAGAATGGAAATTCATGCCTGTTACGTTCTCTTATGCTGACTATGGATTCTGCATACTTCCGGTGCGGGACAAGGGGGTCAGGAAGGATGACTGATGACGCATCCCGAGGTGGATGAACCCCGTTGGAATTCGCCATCACTTTTAGTGATGCCGCATCCCGCCCCCGCGGGGAGGCTGTCAGAATAAGCAAAACATTAAGGACGGCATAGCGCCGTCCTTAATAAAAAATCGATTCCGCGTGCCAGTGAAAGTGAATTTTCACTGTCGCGCGGATTCGATTTTTTAAGGTACTGCGTACCTTTAGGTTTTGCTCGTGACCCCGTTGGGACTCAAACCCAAGACCTGCAGAACCGGAATCTGACGCTCTATTCAACTGAGCTACGGGGCCAATGCGGACGCGAAGATACGCATTTATTTCGGGATTTATTTTCACACTGAATAATAATGGATTATTTTTGCACCTGTAGATTCTGAATATAAACTGACCTATAAGACTAAATTAACTTAAAATGAGAAAACTGATCTCTTCATTGCTCGCTATCGGCATGGCACTCTGTGTGTCGGCTCAGGATAACATGGAGGCCTTCAGGCATCTTTCTATCGGTGCTGAGGCCGGACTGAGTGGTTTTGGCGTTGAACTTGCTCTCCCTATACAGAAGCATCTTGTTCTTAAGGCCGGTTATAACTGGATGCCTTCTGGTGATCTGTTCAATACCAACATTTCACTTGATACAAAGGATCTGAAGGAGGCCCAGAACAGAGTGGAGACTTACAAAAAGGCTTTGGACCCCAACTTCTCATTTGCTCACAAGTTTGAAGATGAGGCTATAATTAACGCCGGAATGCATGTGGGCCTGTCCAATTTCAAGGCCATGATTAACTGGTATCCTTTTGCATATGGCCGTTTTTATCTTTCAGGCGGTATATTCTACACTCCCGGTTCCAATCAGGATGATTCTTTCATCAGGTTGAGCGGTAATACCACTGAGAATGATTGGGCGGCTTTGAAGGAACTGAATGACAATGATCCTAAGGGCAGCAATAATGAACTTGCCCTTGAAATAGGTGGCAATAAATATGCTGTTATTGAAAAGGACGGTTGCGGATATATGCAGGCTGATTTCAAGATTGATCCTCTGAAATACTATTTCGGTCTGGGTCTTGGCCGTTGTATTCCGAATGGAAAAGTCGGTTTTCAATTTGAAGTGGGTGCTATGATATATCACAACTCAACATTATACTGTCAGAATCAGGAGGTTGACCTTAAGTCTGTAGGTAATTCCCTTGGCAGTGATGCCGAGGAGATTCTGTCATATGTTGACAAGTATCCCATTTATCCTCAACTGACATTGCGTCTTAGTTTCCGCGTATTCTGATAACTATAACCTGTTTCCGACCAAATATATTTGAAAACTTATAATACATTGACTATGAGAAAATTATTTGCAGTTCTGCTTACATTGACCAGTTTGGGCGTTTACGCTCAGGAGAATTCAACGGTTCCTGAACTAACCAGCCCTGACGGACGTCTGGTAGTTTCTTTCAACCTTACAGGAACGGAGAATCCCACTTATTCTGTTAAATATAACGGCAAGCAGATGCTTGAGGATTCACCTATCGGCATTATGCTTGATATGGGTTCCAAACCCACGCTTGAAGGCCTGCCACAGGGACGTGAGGCTGCAAACGGTGATTTTACCAAGAATCTGAGCCTTGTAGAATGCAAGACAGAGAGCGCCCAGGTGGATTACACCATGGACCGTATAAAGACAGCCCATGTCAGTCATGCTTATAACGTATCGGTAATTGAGTTGCGCAATTCTGCCAATCAGAACATTGAATTTGAGTTCCGTGTGAGTAACAACGATATAGCTATCCGCTATAATATACCCAAGCCACGTCAGCGTGCAAGCACCCGTGTCCTGTTTGAAAATACCGGATTCCGTTTCCCTGACGGTACTACCACATTCCTGACTCCGCAGAGTGACGCCATGATTGGCTGGCAGCGCAGCAAGCCCAGTTATGAGGAGGGTTACTCAAATGACGGAGAGATGAACGTACGCTCACAGTATGGTCACGGATATACATTCCCCGGTCTGTTCCATGTAGGGGAGAATGGTTGGGTTCTTCTTTGTGAAACCGGTGTAAGCAGCAGTTACTGCGGCTCACGTCTGGGCGACTGCAAGGACAATACCTACAAGATTGAGTTCCCTATGCCCGATGAGAACAACGGTATCGGCACTGTTTGCCCCGCAATGCGTCTGCCTGGTTCAACACCCTGGCGCACAATTACAGTTGGTGCCGACCTTAAGCCTATTGTTGAAACTACAGTCATGTGGGACTATGTGGAGCCGCTTTATGAGGCACACCATGATTTCAAGTACGGTCGCAGCACATGGAGTTGGATTGTTTGGCAGGATGCATCATGCAACTGGGATGATCAGGTCAAGTTCATAGATCTGGCAAGTGCCATGGGATATGAGTATATACTGATTGATGCCGGTTGGGATGAGAACATAGGTTATGAGCGTATGGAGCAACTCATCAAGTATGCCAACTCCAAAAATGTTGATGTGTTCCTGTGGTACAGTTCAAGCGGTTACTGGAATGATATTACTCAGAGCCCCATCAACCGTATGGACAACTCCATTATCCGCAAAAAGGAGATGGCCTGGCTTGAAAAGGTTGGCTGCAAGGGAATCAAGGTTGATTTCTGGGGCGGTGACAAGCAGGAGACAATACGCCTTTATGAGGAGGTTCTCTCTGATGCAAATGACCACGGTATAATGTGCATATTCCATGGCTGCACCCTGCCGCGCGGATGGGAACGCATGTATCCCAACTATGTTGGTTCTGAGGCTGTGCTGGCATCGGAGAATATGTATTTCGGTCAGGGATCTTGTGACGAAGAGGCGTTCAAGGCAACCCTGCACCCGTTTATTCGCAATACCGTGGGCTGCATGGAATTCGGAGGCTGTTTCATGAACCGCATATTGAACAAGCAGAACAGCGGACGCGGGTCACAACTCAAGACTACTCCCATATTCCAGATTGCAACTGAGGTTATTTTCCAGAACCCCATTCAGAACATAGCCATCTGTCCCAACAACCTTGAGGATGCTCCCAAGATCTGCATGGACTGGCTTAAGGATAGCCCAACCACATGGACTGAGACCCGTTTCCTGGACGGTTATCCCGGCAAGTACGTGATTCTGGCACGCAAATCTACCGATGGCCGCTGGTTTGTGGCTGGACTGAACGCTACCAAGGAGGTTATCAAGTCAAAGATTGACCTTTCATTCCTGGGTGACGGTGAGGTTCAGTTCTATACTGATGACAAGAAAACCCTGGAGCCTGCATTGAGCACTCTCAAACTCAAGACCAAGAAGCCTTATCAGTTTGAGATACAGCCCAGTGGTGCAACAATGATAATGAAATGACATTATTCTTAAAATAAAAAAGACTATGAGAAAGATTTTTGGTTTTATTGCCGTTGCCGCACTTTTGGTGTCCACGGTATCATGTGGTGTATTGGGCATTGGAGGCAGTAACTCTGACGGTTCTGTAAACGGACAGGCATCAGGTGCTGCTCTTAAGAGCCTTTACTCTCAGTACAAGACCGACGGTAAGGTTGACCTTGCTAATCTGAACAATGTTATCAGCATGGCTCAACTTGTTAACGGTATTCAGGGACTTAAGAATGTTGATGACAAGAGCAAGTTCTACGGTGATTTTGCTGCAGGTCTTATTCTTGGTTCTAACAATCTTGTAACTCAGCAGACTTCAAATCCTGTTACCGGCACACTTCAGAGCCTTGTTCAGGGAACAGACCTTACAGCTATAGCCGCTGCCGGTCTGGCTGCCGCTGCACAGACTCAGCAGGCTAAACAGGTTCAGCAGACTGCTACAACAGCAAGCAATAATGTTGCCAATACTGTTCAGGCTATCTCTGAAACTACTGCAGGTGTTACAAATACACTGTCATCACTTGCTACCATATTCAACATGTTTGGTGGTAAATAATCTTGTAACAAGATGAACATAAAAACCCTTGCTCTTTGGAGTGAGGGTTTTTTGTCCGCACTAGTCCGCATTAGGGACGGTTCCTTACGTGGACAACGCAGAACTGGCAGTTGGGGGAGTCAACGCTCCACGGCTACGTCAGACCTCTACGGACCCTAAACGGCGAACTCCTCCATCCTAGCCACCTACGGTGTCTAGTCGTCGTCGGACAAGCGCCGTTTTTAACGGGATCCTCCCAAGGTCTGGCGCTATACGCCGTGTTGCTGATACTCCCCCAACTGCCAGTTCTGCTTCTGCAAATCGCAGGCTTTGATACCGATACCCAAAAATCTTTATCACTAAAGAAATGCTTTGTGCAATGTGGTTTATTCTGCTTCCTTCTAATATATATTTTTATTACCTTTGCAGTCTGAAAAAACAAGGCAAATAATTGCAAGTCAAAAACAAATGGAATTAAGCGATCAGGAACAATTTAGGCGTGAGAGTTTGAAGGAGTTGCGTGCTATGGGTATTGATCCGTATCCTGCAGCAATGTATCCCACAAACGCTTTTGCCGCTGAGATAAAGGAGAACTTTAAGGATGATGCCGCAGAGCCGCGTCAGGTATGTGTGGCAGGCCGTATGATGAGCCGCCGTATTATGGGCAAGGCATCGTTCATTGAACTGATGGACTCAACAGGCCGCATTCAGGTTTATATTACCCGTGATGACATCTGCCCTGATGAGGAGGATAAGGAGATGTACAACAAGGTGTTCAAGAAACTCCTTGACATTGGTGACTTTATCGGTATTGAGGGATTTGTATTCCGCACTCAGATGGGTGAGATTACAATTCATGCCAAGAAACTTACAGTGCTCTCCAAATCACTGCGTCCGCTGCCTATCGTAAAGTACAAGGACGGTGTGGCTTATGACAAGTTTGATGATCCTGACCTGCGTTACCGCATGCGTTACGTTGACCTGGTGGTTAATGAGGGCGTTAAGGAGACATTCCTTAAGCGCACCAAGGTAATCCGTACACTGCGTTCTGTGCTTGACGAGGCCGGTTACACTGAGGTTGAGACACCCATTCTGCAGTCCATTCCGGGTGGCGCAAGCGCACGTCCGTTCATTACTCATCATAATACGCTTGATATTGACCTTTACTGCCGTATCGCTACAGAACTTTATCTGAAGCGTCTTATCGTGGGCGGCTTTGAGGGCGTTTATGAGATTGGCAAGAATTTCCGTAATGAGGGTATGGACCGCACCCATAATCCTGAGTTCACCTGCATGGAACTCTATGTGGCCTACAAGGACTACAACTGGATGATGGATTTCACTGAGAAACTGCTTGAAAAGATTGCAATAGAGACCAACGGCACCACCAAGGTTATGGTTGGTGAGAATGAGGTTGACTTTAAGGCTCCTTACCGTCGTCTGCCTATCCTTGAGGCCATTAAGGAGAAGACCGGATATGACCTGGAGGGTATGAGTGAGGATGAGATGCGTGAGGTGGCCAAGAAATGCGGCGTTGAGGTTACATCTTCAATGGGCAAGGGCAAACTGATTGACGAGATATTCGGTGAGACCTGTGAGGGTACATTTATTCAGCCTACATTCATCACTGACTATCCCGTTGAGATGTCACCACTTACCAAGATGCACCGCAGCAAGCCCGGTCTTACCGAGCGTTTTGAGCTGATGGTGAACGGCAAGGAACTGGCCAACGCTTACAGCGAACTCAATGATCCCATTGATCAGTACGAGCGTTTCCAGGATCAGTTGCGTCTCAGCCAGAAGGGTGATGACGAGGCTATGTTCATTGATCAGGATTTTGTACGTGCACTGGAGTACGGAATGCCTCCTACAAGCGGTATCGGAATAGGCATAGACCGACTGGTTATGCTCATGACCGGTCAGCAGGCTATTCAGGAGGTGCTGTTCTTCCCGCAGATGAAACCTGAAAGCAAGGATTAAAAACATATAAAGTTATGGCAATTCCACAGGGAAAACTGGCAATTATGGGTGGCGGCAGTTGGGCAACGGCAATTGCCAAGATACTGCTGTCAACTGAGGATTCCATAAACTGGTACATCCGCCGTGATGACCGTATTGCCGATTTCAAACGTCTCGGGCACAATCCGGCATACCTTTCAGGTGTGCAGTTTGATGTGAACCGCATCAATTTCTCATCGGATATCAATCAGATTGTGAATGAGTCAGAGGTATTGGTGTTTGTTACTCCTTCACCGTACTTCAAAAGCCACATGAAGAAACTCAAGGTCAAGTTGAGGGATAAGTTTGTGGTTTCAGCCATAAAGGGTATCGTACCCGATGACAATCTGCTCATGTCTGACTATTTTCACCGTTATTATGGTGTTCCTATGGAGAATATCGCTGTCGTGGCAGGTCCCTGTCATGCAGAGGAGGTTGCCTTGGAACGTCTGTCATATCTTACGGTGGGATGTCAGGAACTGGAGAACGCACAGGATATTGCACGTAAACTGACCAATTCATACGTTAAGACATCGGTATCAGAGGATGTGGCCGGCATTGAGTTCAGTTCTGTGCTCAAGAACGTATATGCCATATCGGCCGGAATCTGCAGCGGACTCAAGTACGGTGACAATTTCCAGGCTGTTCTTATGTCAAACGCCATTCAGGAGATGAACTCTTTCCTGGCAACGGCACGCCCGATGCCTAACCGTGCGGTGAATGACTCTGTTTATCTTGGTGACCTTCTGGTGACCGGTTATTCAAATTTCAGCCGCAACCGCGTGTTCGGCACGATGATAGGCAAGGGTTATTCAGTCAAGGCGGCCCAACTTGAAATGGAAATGATAGCAGAGGGTTACTACGGCACTAAGTGCATGAAAGAGATAAATGAGCATTATCGGGTTAACATGCCTATACTTGATGCCATGTACAACATTCTGTACGAACATATTTCGCCGGTAATAGAGATTAAACTCCTTACCGACTCATTCAAATAGAAACAGATTCTAAGGGACTATGATTAAGATTGACATTTCACAGATTCACGATTTCATTCCCGGCAATGGAATCAAGGCTCTTGAGCCTTCAATAAAGGATGCTATTCTTGCACTTGAAAACGGCAGCGGAGCCGGCAATGATTTCATTGGGTGGATGAATCTTGCATCCGGGACAGATAAGAGTCTTATTGATGCCATTGAGGATACAGCACGTCAATTGCGTGAGAACTGTGAGGTGGTTGTTGTGGCAGGAATAGGCGGCAGTTATCTTGGATCACGTGCCGTGATTGAGGCTTTGAGCAACAGTTTCAGCCAGTCCGTACGGGATGGCAGAAATCCTCAGATTCTGTTTGCCGGTCATAACATAAGTGAGGACTATCTTTATGAACTCACTGAATATCTCAAGGACAAGAAGTTCGGAATAATCAATATCTCCAAATCAGGCACAACTACTGAGACTGCGTTGGCTTTCCGCCTGCTCAAGAAACAGTGTGAGGATCAGTTCGGCAAGGATACTGCACGTAAGGTGACAGTTGCAATAACCGATGCCAAGCGTGGTGCCGCACGTGTTACTGCCGATAAAGAGGGTTACAGGAGTTTTGTCATCCCTGATAATGTGGGCGGCCGTTTCTCGGTGCTCACACCGGTAGGTCTGCTGCCTATTGCCGTAGCAGGATATGATATCAGACAGTTGATTAAGGGTGCTGCCGATATGGAGGGCATGACAACAGGTGCTGTTGCATTCAATGACAATCCTGCCGCCCAGTATGCTGCCGCACGCAATGCCTTGTATCGCAACGGCAAGAAGATAGAGATACTGGTGAATTTCCAACCAAAACTGCACTATCTCAGCGAGTGGTGGAAACAACTTTACGGAGAGTCCGAAGGTAAGGACGGCAAGGGTATTTTCCCGGCATCGGTTGATTTCTCAACAGATCTGCACTCCATGGGACAGTGGATACAGGAGGGTGAACGCACCATTTTTGAGACGGTAATTTCTGTCGATAAGGTAAAACACTCCGTTCTTGTTCCTGCCGATGATGAGAATCTGGACGGTCTGAACTATATGGCAGGCAAGCATGTTGATGAGGTAAACAAGATGGCTGAACTGGGTACCCGTCTGGCACATATTGACGGAGGTGTTCCCAATATCCGTATCACAGTGCCTGAACTGACTGAATACTGGATAGGTCAACTTATCTACATGTTTGAGAAGGGTTGCGGCATAAGCGGATATGTGCTTGGCGTGAATCCGTTCAACCAGCCGGGAGTGGAGGCATATAAAAAGAATATGTTCGCATTGCTTGGCAAGCCCGGCTATGAGGAGGAGTCAAAAAAGATTCTTGCCAGAATAAACAAGTAATCAAAAGTCAGGAAATGTCATTTTCACTCAAGAATAAAAGCGCCATCCTGTTTGACATGGATGGCGTTTTGTATGATTCCATGCCTAATCACTCCAAAGCATGGAGTCAGGCAATGGAAAAGTTCGGTATGCACATGTCTCCGCATGATGTATATATGAATGAAGGTGCAACCGGGCATGATACCGTGGTGCGCATAAGCCTGCGTGACCGCGGTTATGAGGCAACTCAGAGTGAGATTGATGATATTTACGGTTACAAGGCATCATTGTTCCGTTCAATGCCTGAGGCACGTGTTATGCCGGGAGCGCTTGATGTTTTCCGCAAGGCAGCAGCGGCCGGACTCAAGATTCTTATTGTAACCGGTTCCGGGCAGAAAAACCTGATTGAGAGAGTACAGCGGGATTTTGAAGGCTATATAACACGTGATCGCATGGTTACCGCCTTTGAGGTGACTCGCGGCAAGCCCTATCCTGATCCTTATCTTAAGGGGTTGAGTATAGCCGGTGTGCCTGCAAGTGAGGCTGTGGTTGTGGAGAATGCACCGCTTGGCATACGTGCGGCCGTAGCAGCCGGAATAGACACCATTGCGGTTAATACCGGTCCGCTTGAGGATGAGATCCTGTTGGCAGAAAAGCCTGCACTGCTGCTTCACTCCATGCAGGAGTTGGCAGACAATCTGGAAAAATTATTTGCTTGAGAGGTATTGGTCAAGAATGACCAGTGCCGTAAGTGCTTCAACAACCGGAACGGCGCGAGGAACCACGCAGGGGTCATGACGTCCCTTGGCAGCCATAACAGTCTCTTTTCCGTCACGTGTAACGGTTTGCTGTTCCTGACCGATGGTTGGAGTGGGCTTGAATGCCACACGGAACCTTATGGGCTGACCGTTGCTGATACCACCCTGTATGCCTCCGCTGTGATTGGTCATGGTAGATATCTGACCGTTTTCCACGCAAAAAGCGTCATTGTGCTGTGAACCGCGTTGTGATGCTGCCTGGAATCCGTCACCGTACTCAAAGCCCTTGGCTGCGTTTATACCCAGCATGGCCTTGGCCAGTGATGCCTCCAACTTGTCAAAAACGGGATTGCCTATTCCTGCGGGCAGTCCGCGTACTATGCAGGTTACGCATCCGCCGGTGGAATCCTGCTCCTTGCGCAGTTCATGTATGTACTCCTCCATCTTTGAGGCCAGTTCCCGGTCAGGGCATCTTACCGGATTGCTGTCTGCATTGACGCCTGCATATTCCATATCCTTGGCGGAATCTGTGGAGTAGGGGCCTATCTGTGATGTGAATGCATTGATCTGCAACCCTGGCAGCAGTTTCCTGAAAGCCACCGCAGCCAAGGCACCTGCCACGCATATCGGAGCGGTAACGCGGGCCGATGAGCGGCCGCCGCCACGCCAGTCACGAATGCCGTAGCGCTGTTCCCATGCATAGTCGGCATGTGACGGGCGGAACAGATCCTTGAGTTCATCATAATCAGATGAATGCTGGTCTGTATTCCTTATAATAAAGGCAATGGGCGCTCCTGTTGATACTCCGTCAAGCAGACCTGACAGGAATTCAACCTCATCTTTCTCCTGACGGCCTGTTGTCACAGTGCTCTGTCCCGGACGGCGGCGCTGCATGCACTGACGTACATAATCATAGTCAATGTTTATGCCGGCTGGGAATCCGTCAAGTACGCCGCCAATGGCGGGGCCGTGGCTCTCGCCGAAAGTGGTCAGGGTTAGGAGTTGGCCCAAAGTATTCATAACAGTTTATTTTTTGCAGTCACCGCCTTCACAATTGCAGTCACCTCCATTGCAATCGCCATTGCTGCAACCGCCGCTGCAGCCTTTGCATTTGGGGTGAAGTACAGCGTCAATCTCCTCTTGGGTAGCGGGACGTGACTCAAGGATAACGCCCTTGAAGGTGAGGTCTTCACCGGCCAACGGGTGGTTCAGGTCAACGGTAACTTTGTCATCGGTTATATTGGTAACGGTGGCATTGAATGTCTGCTGACCGTCACTCAGCGGAATGATTGCACCTACCTTAACATGCTCGTCGTCAAATACGCCGTCACGCAGGAATATGCCTTTGTCAAGATCAAGAACATTCTCCTTGCTGTATTCTCCGTAGGCTTTTTCGGCAGGAACTTCAAACTCAAAACTCTCTCCAACTGCAAGTGAACCTACGTTGCTCTCAAAAAGGTCAAGAGCATAGCCGATGCCGGTAATGAAAATGAAAGGGCGTTCGCGGGTTGCACTCTCGTACTTGTACAACTTACCGTCATCGTCCTTGAGCATCAGGTCATAGGTAAGGCTGATATATTTTTTATCCATAGTTATTGTTTTGTCGGCGGCCGCAAAGTTAGTAATAAATTGAGAATTAATCTCATTTCAGGTTAATCAAAGGATTACAATAACTGGCATTAGGCATGCCACACCCCACAATATTGCAGACCGTAGGTATAAGAACGCTGACCGATATCGGTTCGTGGTTGATTTCTGCCCTGATTCCGTTGCCGTACAGGATAAAGGGAATAGGGCTTGACGTAGGTTTGCGATAGTAGGTAACTCCTTCTGATTCATCAAGAATGCCCCATCCGGGAATGGCGTCAATGATAATGTCTCCTGTATAGGCACTGTTGAAAGAGTTGCGTTTACGTGCGGCCTCGGCATCGGGAATCATTGACATGAGATTGCGCAAAAGGATTACGTTTTTGATTCCGCTCACCTGAACCAGCAGGTCAACACTGTTTTCAAGAACCTCATGCATGGACAGACCGTTGTCTTCAATCAGATTGTGGTTCAGATAGATCTGGTTGCTGTAAAATGTCTCTACGTATTTTTCACTCCCGTATTTTGATGAAAGATAGAGATTGAGCAGGGCTGCCGTTCTCTCCATACTGACGGTTCCTGACGGGATTCTTGTATTCTCAAATTGCGGCTTTTTGCAGTCCGTATAGCCGGTTGAGGTAAGGAAATAAAGCACGTTGCCTGCTCCGACCCTGTTGTTTATCTCCTTTATCAGTTGCGCGATATTGCGGTCAAGTCTTAAATAGATGTCCTGTTGCTCAATTGTCCATATCGAGTTGGGCTCGTGTCTGAAGTTGCCGGCATAATAGGTTAGAGTGAGCAGGTCAGGCGTATCATCTGATCCCAACTCCATGGCATCAACAGCGGCTATTGCAGCGTCATTAACCCTGTCATTTGCCAGTGGTGAGGTGGTATAATCAACAGGCGTATTCCTTTTGAATGTGTATGAAAAAGGCTTGTAAAGGTCTTGACCTGAGGCTGTCTGATATCTGGCCGCTGGCAGCAAAGGCTCCCAGGCACTCTTTTTGAAAATACTGTCATTGAGTCCTGCAACCCATTCCGGCAGTTTGCCGTAATAGTCTGATGAACACCATGCGTAGTTCTCTTTGTTTATCCAGATGGCCAGGTCCGCTTCATGGCCTCCGGCAAGTACCGATGCTTCTCTTTGTGCTGCAATGGAGCAGACTTTGGAACGGCCGTCGGTTCCAAGTTTCATTTCATCGGCCAGATTGGTGGCAAGCAGTCGTTTGGGCGATGAATGTTCAATGGTGTTTATGCCGTTGCAACTGCCGTCATCAATAGGCGATGACGCAATCAGCGTTTTACGGTTCATCCATTTTCCGGCCACAATTCCATGCTGGAAAGGCGAGGCTCCCGTATAGATTGAGGCAACGGCCGATGCACAGTCTGTATCATCAAAATCAAAAGTGGCATTGGGGCGGTTGTAGCCGTCAATCCAGATCTTCAAAAGGCCGTCATCGGCAAGTTGCGGCATCATGACTGAAAGGCACTCCTCATCAAACTGGTCTATTACTATTCCGACGACAAGTTTGGGGCGTTGCTCCTGTCCGGCCTGCAGTGCGGCGGGTAAAGTGACCATCAGCAGGAAAAGAGAGACAACACGGCCCGCATGCTTTTTTTGCGGTTCTGAGGGATGCAGCCGCATATGGATGCAGAATAAAATGGAAAGTGCGGCTCTCGCTGCAAATGTCACTGTCAGGACATGTACGGCAGGTTCAATGTGTTGTGGTATGAACGGTGCACAGATCAGGAATGCGGTGCAGACAATGAATTCATATATTGTGAGCAGTCCGGCCTTGTTGCGGCGTACACTTGCTGCCATAAACGGAATCAGGAACAACGGGATTGGATTGAATACAATTGTCAGCCAGTTGGTTCCTACTGCGGGATGTTCAGAAAAGAAATACATGAACGTTATGATAATTCCTGATATGCCTTGAGCCCCGTATAGCAGGGCATCAATCAGCCAATATCTCTTTTCCCTGTATCGTCCCAAAAGAGATAAAAGCAATACCAGGGTTGCCAGAATGCCGGCAACCTGGACGGGGGTGAACAGCGGCTTGCCCATATCCACATGGTGATCAGGGTCTGCAACGGTTTCGGTCTTAAGAACAAGCGGACGCTGAATTCCGGTGTTGTCAGTTATGACGGCTTTTGATGCAACTCCCATCAGGCACAGGGGAGCGAATGTCTCCTGTTTGTATTTGAGAGGGCGGTCAATCTCTGAACCTAAAATGATGTCAACGGCAAACTCACTCCACGGACGTACCGATGTATGCGCGGTCAGAATGTTGCGCAGGGTAAGCGTGGTATCGGTCTCAGGATAGGATACAGTACCCTGTATGCTCTGCTCAATCTTGTCAAGAGCCATGGTGGCGCAGTTGTTGTACAGGAAATTGTAACGGTAGGTGCGGTTCTCCGGCTTGATGTTTTCGCGCAACAGGCTGTCAAGTGTACGGAGTTCTGTCTTTGACAGATTGAGAGTTTGTTTGAATACCCTGGATCCCCGCCCGTTATACTCCCTCAAGAAAGATGAATACCGGTTTATTCCAAGTATGTAATCTGTGTGCCCGCGGGTAAACTTGAGCATGAAATTGGGAGTGTTGAAATCAAACATTCCATAGTTATAGACCAGTTCGGTGCCTGTCCTGAAATCTTCAACAAGCAGGGCGGTGTGTCCGTACAGTTCATATATGGCCTTGCCGGGCTCACATGTCAGAAGGCTGATGCTTATGCTGTCAGTCTGAGCCTTGGCAACAGGCATCAGGAGTATTATGGCAGTCAGAATGACTGAAAGTCTCTTCTTCATATAATTAATGATAGCAATTGTTGCAAAGTTAGTAAATTTGCGGTCAGATATGATACTATTGGCTGATTTTGGGAATACCAGGGTAAAGGTGGCCGTCAAAGACGGGGTTTCTCTGAATGAGATATACTGCGGTCCGGCCATGCTTGGGAATCTGAAAGACGCTGTCAACGGAATGGCTGTTGACGGCGGAATGTGGTGTGCGGTACGTCCATTGGAGAATGAAATTGAGTTATGGATGCGCTCAATGGGACTGGTTCCGTTCAGATGGGATACCCCCATGCCGTTGCAGAACGGATATTCAACACCGCAAACCCTTGGCATGGACAGACTTGCGGCTGCTGTCGGCGCATGGTCCATGAATCCGGGCCGGAATCTGCTTATCATTGATGCCGGTACAGCCATAACCTATGATCTGGTGACATCAGACGGTGTATATCTGGGCGGTAATATCGCTCCCGGAATAGAAATGAGACTTAAGGCTCTTCATGATTATACAGGTTCTTTGCCGCTTGTGCAGGCTCATGGTGACACTCCATGGCTGGGCTCAGATACTGCTACGGCTATCAGAAGCGGTGTTGTAACCGGAGTTAGGAATGAGATAAAAGGATATATTCATGATGCCGGGCAAAGGTATGAGTCTGTTTTGGTTTTTTTAACCGGTGGTGATGCCGAATACTTTGATTTAATTGATAAAAGCGCTAATTTTGTGGCCCATAATCTGGTAATAAGAGGATTGTCCTGTATTGTGGATTATAATGAAAACAAGATCTGAAAAGCGTTCACTGATATTGTCGTTCCTGGCTTTCTGCTGTCTGTGCTCTCCTGTTGCAGCCCAGACGGGCGTGAATTCTCCATATACCAGGTATGGCGTAGGTCTGCTTTCAGACCATTCCAGCGGTATTACCAGGGCCATGGGTGGAATTGGTACGGGTTTCAGGGAACGCAATACCCTGAACTTAAAGAATCCGGCTTCATATTCCGCAGTTGACACCCTTACATTCCTGGCCGATATAGGATTCGGACTCCAGAATACCAATTTCCAGGAAAACGGTGTAAAGTTGAATGCCCGCAACGCATCTGTGGAGCATATGGCAATGCAGTTCCGTATTCTGCCGCGGGTAGGCATGACCTTGGCGTTCGTACCTTTCTCAAACGTGGGATACAGTTATTCATCATCAAGCATAATAAGCAGGGATGAGGACGGCATAATCACCAGTTCAGGTGCTTACTCCGGAACGGGAGGCTTGCGTCAGTTCATGGCCGGCCTGGGATGGCGTCCCACCGGGTGGCTGTCTGCCGGAGTCAATGCATCGTATCTTACAGGTGACCTGTCACATTCTGTCAGCAATACATATTCGTCAAGCAGCGTTCAATCCAGAACCAAGACATATGCTGCAGATATGGCAGCCCTTAAACTTGATTTCGGATTGCAGAGCACCTTGAAACTGGGTGAGGACCGTTTGGTGCTGGGTATGACTTACAGCCCGTTGCAGAAACTGGAAAGCAATGTCATGATTACAGACAAGCACTCCAGTTCCGATACGACTTATATTGACGATGCATTCCGTTTGCCGGATTGTATTTCAGCCGGTTTTTCATATAAGAGGAAAAACTGTACTTTTGCCGCCGATGTATCTTATGAGGCATGGTCAAAGGCAATATTCTTTGGCCAGGAAGGCGGATGCGACAGGTTATCTGCCGCTGCCGGTTTTACAATACAGCCCGATGAAATGAGCAAGAACCTGCTCAAACGTACATCGTATCAGGCCGGTGTTAATTTCGCCCAATCCTATTTCAAGGTGGGTGAAAAACAGGGACCTTGGCAGTTTGGTGTAAGTGCCGGTTTCTCAATGCCGATAACCCCCGTTTACAACAGCATGTCATACCTGAATATATCTGCTGAATATGTCAGGACGCAGCCGATGTCATCGGGAATGATAAGTGAAAACTGTTTCAGGATAAACGTAGGAGTGACATTCCTGGAGCGCTGGTTCATGAAGATTATGGTAGAGTAAAATTTAACCTGCATATTTTTTTATTATCTTAAGTATAGATTATTATGAGAATTAAAACAAATAGTATGAGAAGATTAGGATTATTGACCCTGGCATTGGTTACAGCAGTGAGCGCATTCGCTCAGAAAGGTTATGAGGACGGTTCCCGCTACGGACATGGCGAGGACAGCATCAACGCATTGAGGAACATAAGCATCTATTCAGAATTCGTAAAGACCAATAATTTCAAGGACGCTTACGAGCAAGGTTGGAAAACCGTTTTTCATGATGCGCCTCTTGCCACTCTTAATCTTTATACCCATGGAGTAAAGATTCTCCGTGCACTGTATAAGGAAGAAAAGGATGAAGCCCAGAAGGCTAAGTATTCAGAGGAACTCATGGAGGTTTACGAGCAGCGCATGAAATACATGGACCAGCTCAACTCATTCTCCAAGAGCAAGTCATCGGTTGAGGAGATCATGATGGTTTATGCTCATGATTACGTGACATACAACAATAAGGTTTCCATAGACAAGGCTTATGAACTTTTGAGAAAGGCCGTTGATATGAACAAGGGTCAGACCACATACTATGTGCTTGATGACCTTATGAAGATATCTTCACAGCGTTACCTTAACAACAAGAGCAATGAGGCTTATCGTGACGCCCTTTTGCAGGACTATATTGACTGCGCCGGTTACATTGACGAGTACATTGCCGCCCAGGAGGAGGGCCAGACCAAGGAACAGTCAATCAAGGTTAAGGATAACATTGACGGATACTTTGTAAAGAGCGGTGCCGCTGACTGCGAGACTCTGCAGAACATTTACGGTCCCAAGGTTGAGGAGAACAAGGATAATGTGGAGTATCTGAACAAGGTTGTTCTGCTCATGACCAAACTGGACTGCCGTTCAAGCGATGCATATTTTGCTGCTGCCGAGTATGCTCACGGCATTTCTCCTTCATTCAGAACCGCCAAGAGCCTTGGTTCTCTTTACCTTAACCAGCGTGACGATATAAACAAGGCTATGGATTTCTACAGCCAGGCTATTGAACTTGCTACTGATAAGAACGATATTGCAGACACATATTATACAATGGCTACTCTTTACATGTCAAAGGAGAATTATGACAAGAGCCGTTCATGCCTGCAGAAAGCCCTGTCAAATAATCCCAAGAAGGGTGACTGCTATATCCTTATGGCCAAGTTGTATGCAATCAATTACAAGTGGTCAAATGAGAATGCCCTTAACCGCTGCGCCTATTTTGCAGTACTTGATAAACTGGAGCAGGCCAAGAGCGTTGACCCGTCAGTTGCAGACAAGGCCAACGAACTTATCAGAGACTACAAGAAACAGACTGAGAATGTGGCCGATGACCTGTTCATGTTCGGTTACAAGAAGGGTGACAAGATTGAAATCAAGGGTTGGATAAACGAGACTACAACCATCAGATAAATGAACTGTTCCACCGGTTCTAAACCGATGTCATATATGTACGCGGCAACCGTCATTCTGGCGGTTGTCTCGTCATTTTTCTGCTTTTCATGTAAGGATAACGGAAAGCAGTACGGCCAGGCAATCACAAGCCGTGATTCGGTATCGGTTATGACAACCCGTGGAGTTGACATGTATATATCAGAAAACGGTATAATCCGTTATCATGTGATAGCCGAGGAGTGGAAAGTGTTTGACAAGATGAAACCTCCGTTTTACAGTATGGAGCAGGGCGTATATCTTGAAATATTGGACTCCGTTTTCCAGGTGGAATCATCGCTTGTGGCTGATACTGCCTATTACATGATGGAAACCGAGGTATGGGAACTCAGAAAGAATGTCCATGCCGAGAACGTAAAGAAAGAGAAATTTGATACCAATCTGCTTTTTGTAAACAACAAAAGCAACAGAATGTATTCTGACAGTCTGATCCGCATCCAGCAGGACAAACAGATAATTGTAGGTCACGGTTTTGAAAGCAACAGTGACCTGACTCAATATACAATCCGCAAGACAGAGGGCGTATTCCCTGTCAAAGACGAATGAGTCACACTCTGACCATATTGCTTGCCGCGCTCCTGTTTTCGGCGCTCTTTTCAGGACTGGAGATAGCATTCCTGTCATCGGACAAACTGCGGTTTGAGATGGACCTGGAGCGGCATACGTTCAGTTCCAAACTGCTTGAAAGGTTCTTCAGGAATCCAAATATCTACATCTCGACAATGCTTGTGGGCAACAACATTGCGCTTGTGGTTTACAGTACAATGATGGCCCATCTGATTGAGGCTCTACTGCCACAGGGATTTATTACTGATGAGTTCCTGCTGGTCCTGATTGAAACCTTTGTGTCAACGGCAATTGTAATAGTGGTGGCGGAGTATCTTCCAAAGACCCTATTCAGATTCAATCCGAACCGTAAACTGAACATATTCGCCTTTCCTATCTGGCTTATTTACATATTGCTGTATCCTATATCGCTTTTTACCACATGGCTGTCACGCATGATTCTGCGTCTGTTCGGCGTGAGGATTGACAAGGAGCATACTGAAAAGGCTTTTTCAAAGGTTGATCTTGACTATTTTGTGCAGTCGGGACTCCAGGGCGGTACTGAGGATGGCGAACCTGATTCAGAGGTCAGGATATTCCAGAACGTGCTTGACTTTTCAAATGTCAAGACCCGTGACTGCATGGTTCCGCGTAACGAGATATGTGCTGTTGAGAAAGGGGTGGCACTGAATGAACTTAAAGAACAGTTCATAGAGACCGGTTATTCCAAGATACTGGTCTATGAAGGCGATATGGATCACATTATAGGTTATATCCATTCCTCGGAGATGTTCCGTCACAAAGAGGACTGGCGTGATCATATCCAGACCGTTCCTTTTGTGCCGGAGACTCTGGCAGCACAGAAACTCATGAAACAGTTGATGGCCAGAAAGAAGAGTCTTGCTGTGGTTGTTGACGAGTTCGGCGGTACATCGGGCATAGTCTCACTTGAGGATATCATTGAAGAGATATTGGGTGAGATTGAGGATGAACATGATGTTCCCAATCTGATAGCCAAGAAAACCGATGACGGCTGGTTGCTGTCAGGCCGTATGGAAATCAGTCATGTGAACCAGATGTTCGGATTGGACATTCCGGAATCAGACGAATATATGACGGTCGGCGGGCTTATTCTGAGCATGGCAAAAGGGTTCCCCAAGGTGAATGAGAAAGTTGTTGTAGGTGATTATACTTTCCGTGTCCTTAAAAAGGGTGAGACCAAAATAGAGTTGGTTGAACTGACAAAAGAGGTGTCATGAGAGGCTTTCTTGTATATTTTCCAATAAATAAGGTGCGGAATTGGCAATAAAGAACATTTTTTAGTAATTTTGTGCGCTTTTTGCACGCACGAGCGTGAAAACAATAGAAAGAACAAATAAAAAACAATAACACAAATGGCAACATTACAGAAAATCAGAAGCAAAGGACCACTGCTTCTTATCGTTATCGGCCTCGCTATGCTGGCTTTTATTCTTGGTGACGCGTGGAAGATAATCCGCCCGAATCAGGGTGTTCAGTATGTGGGTACAATTGATGGTACCAAGATCACAGCAATGGAGTATCAGGCAGAACTTGAGAATTACACTGAAGTAATGAAGTTCGCAAACAATATCCAGGAGTTTAACGAGGATCAGAATAATGCCATAAAGGAAGAGGTTTGGGCAGTTATGGTACGCAACCATCTTCTGAACAAAGAGGCAGAGGCTATCGGCCTTACTGTAACTGATGCAGAGGTCAGGGAACTGATTGAGCGTGGAACAGATCCTATCCTGGCTAACACTCCGTTCGTGGGTGAGGACGGTAAGTTTGATGCTGACAATCTCAAGAATTTCCTTGCTTTGTACAACAGCATTGACGCCAATATGGTATCAGCAGAGGAGTACAGTTATTACCAGACTCTCTACAAGTTCTGGCTCTTTATTGAGAGCAATATCAAGTCAAGCCTGCTTTATTCCAAATATCAGGCTCTTATAAACTCTGCAATCGTATCAAATCCTGTTTCAGCAAGAAACTCATACGAGAACCGTATCAAGAGAGCCGATGTTTTGCTGGCTTCAATTCCGTATTCATCGGTTGCCGATTCTGACGTAAAACTTACATCAGCAGATATCAAGCAGGCTTATCAAGAGAACAAGGAGATGCTCTACACTTACTCTGAGAACCGCGATATCTATTATATCGACTATGAGATCCAGCCTAGTGAGGCAGACCGTAAGGCTATGATGGAGGAGACCAATGATATTGTAACCCTGCTTGAGGAATCAGATGATGACTATGCATCAATTCTTCGTCGCGCAGGTTCAGTCATCGGTTTCAGTGAGGTTGCACGTTCTGAGAACAACCTTCCCGGTGATGTAGTGATCAGACTTGATTCAGTTAAGGTTGGCGGAGTGTTCGGTCCTTATTATTCAGATTACGATGATACTTATAACGCATTCAAGTATCTGAGCAGTGAGAACGGATATGATTCAATCCAGTTCAGCATGATTCAGGTGGTTTCTGATGACGAGGAGGCCAACATCAAGCGTGCTGACAGTATTGTCAATGCTTTGAAGAAGGGTGCTGATTTTGCTGAGATAGCATTAAAGTACAATCAGTCCGCTCCTCTGCAGTGGCTTGCCGCAGATTCTTATGAGCCCGCCAACATTACAGGTGAGAATGCTCTCTACATCAACAAACTCAACAGCATGAAGAAGGGTGAGGTTGCAGTTCTGAATGTTTCATCCGCATCTCTTATACTTAAGGTGTTTGATACCAAGACTCCTCTTAAGAAATACAACCTGGCAATAGTAAAACGTCAGGCTGAGTTCAGCGATGAGACCAGTAATGAGGCTTATAACAAACTCAGTCTCTTTGTAGCACAGAATCAGGATCTTGAGCAGTTCAAGGCAAATGCTGAGGATGCAAATTATCGTCTGCTCTACTATCCTGCATTTGAGAACTACAATCAGAACATTGGTGGTGTTGCCAAGTCACACGATGCTTTGCGTTGGGTGTTCTCAGCACAGGAGGGTGAGGTGTCACGTATCTATGAGGTAGGTAACGCCAATGATCATCTGCTGGTTGTAGGTGTTGAGAAGATTCACCCCAGAGGCTATCGTTCAATTGAGGATGCCACTCCGTCTCTCACATTAAAGGCTTTGAACTCCAAGAAATTTGATGTTCTCAAGAGCAAGCTTGCAGGTAAGAGCATGGATGAACTCAAGTCTGTTGAGGGCGTAGTTATTGATACTATCCAGTATGTCAACTTTACCAATCCTGCATACGTTGCATCATCAGTTTCAAATGAGCCTACAATCGGTCCCAGTGTCATGAATCTTGCACAGAACGAACTGACCGTTCCCATGAAGGGTGAGGGTTGCGTGTTTGTTGCTGAAAAGATCAATGCAGACTCTTACTTCACTGAGTATGATGAGGAGGCTGAGAAACTTCGCGTAAGGACACTCTCTTCACGTGATATTGTGAATTCTGTTCTTGAGGAACTCTATTTCCAGGCTAAGATCGTGGACGAGCGCTACAAGATTTTCTAAATCTTGCTTCATATATCATAAGGCCGGTCAAATGACCGGCCTTTTTTATTTACACATAAATCACGGAAATCACAGAAATACCATCCGGTGCGTGATAGTTAATATCTCGCAGAAAACGCTGAAATCGCAGATATTCTATTCACACAGAAAACACAGAAATCACGGAATTTAATCTGTGATTTCTGTGTTTTCTGTGTGATCTATATCTAACGCGCCGGATGGATTTTTCTGCGTTTTCTGCGCTTTCTGCGAGAGAAAAAAACGTCCAGGGAGGATTTTCCCCGGACGTTTAAAGCATGCGCTTTTAGCGAGAAATCAATTGTTCTCAGGGCGGAGTTTGCGAACAACAGCACCAGTCTGCCACATCTCGCTGTTACGCAGGGCAGCCAGTTCCTTCTCAAGACCCTCACGATAGCCGGGTTTTGAGTTGCTGTCAATAGAGATTTGAGCCTCGTTACCGCACTTTACGCTTGCATACAGTTTCTGTACAACGGGCTTGATTGCATCGTGGAACGGGCCCATCCAGTCAAGAGCACCGCGCTGTGCAGTGGTTGAGCAGTTAGCGTACATCCAGTCCATACCCTTCTGAGCGAACAGAGGCATAAGTGACTGAGTGAGTTCCTCAACGGTCTCATTGAATGCCTCAGAGGGAGTGTGACCGTTCTCACGGAGAACCTCATACTGAGCCAGGAGCAGACCCTGGATGGCACCCATCAGTGAACCGCGCTCACCGGTAAGGTCAGATGTGGCCTCGCGGATGAATGTGGTCTCAAACAGGTAACCTGAACCTATGCCGATACCGAAAGCGAGAACCTTGTCAAGAGCCTTGCCTGATGCATCCTGATAAACAGCGTATGAACTGTTCAGACCGCGACCCTCAAGGAACATGGTGCGAAGTGATGTACCTGAACCCTTGGGAGCAACCATGATTACATCGATATCCTTGGGAGGAACAACGCCTGTGCGGTCATTCCATGTGATAGCGAAACCGTGTGAGAAATAGAGAGTCTTACCGGGAGTAAGGTAAGGCTTGATGTTTGGCCACTGCTGCATCTGAGCGGCATCAGACAGAAGCATGCAGATGATTGTACCCTTCTGGGCAGCCTCCTCAATTGAGAACAGAGTCTTACCGGGGACCCAACCGTCAGCAACAGCCTTCTCAAAGGTCTTGCCCTGACGCTGGCCAACTATTACGTTGAAGCCGTTGTCACGAAGGTTGCAAGCCTGTCCAGGACCCTGAACGCCGTAACCGATAACTGCGATTGTCTCATTCTTGAGTATCTCGCGGGCTTTTTCCAGCGGGAACTCCTCACGTGTCATTACCTCTTCAATGACACCACCGAAATTCATTTTCATAGTTTCTTTTGTTTAGTATGTTATGTTAATACCTATTTCTTTCCATATCTGGATTCCATCTTATCCAGGTATTCACTTACGTGCTCTATGCGGGCGCGGGTTATTGCTACGCGGCCTGAACTTACAAACTGGAGCAGTCCGCCTTGGGCAGAGAGTTCACGGTTCAGGGCTGTGATATCCTCTGTACGGCCGGTCTTCTCAATTACTGAGAATGTGGAATTCACCTCTATCAGTTTTGCACCGTAGCGACGAATGATCTTGGACATCTCAGGGTTCTCAGTAAGCACGCTTGTAACCACCTTGTACAAGGCTACCTCCTGCATGAATATCTCATCATCAGTAAAGAACTGACACTGCAGCACATCAACCTTCTTTTCAATCTGTCCGGCAATCTTGACAATGGTTTCATTATCAGCAATGGCAGTTATAGTGTAGCGGTGAATGCCCGGTATTGATGAGGCCGATACATTGAGACTCTCAATATTGACCTGACTGCGCGTGAACACGGCGGTAACCTGGTTCAGGATACCGGCGATATTTTCAGAGTGAACAATCAGTGTGTATAGTTTCTTCTCGTTCTCCATAATGCTCAATCAATTGAAAAAATCATTTCATCAACCGAGTTGCCGGGCTTTATCATCGGCATAACATTCTCTTCTTCCTCAACCGCTGCCTCAAGTATGAACGGGCCTTTTGCGCTTATCATCTGCTTTACGGCATCTTTCAACTGGCTGCGGTCTGTAACCAGTATATATGGGATATTGTAGGCTGCGGCAATCTTGCTGTAGTCCGGGTTCATCATGTGGGTGCATGAGTAACGGCTATGGAACATCATCTGTTGCCACTGGCGTACGTTGCCAAGGTAGGTGTTGTTCATCAGGATCATCTTGACAGGTGCTTGATTCTCCATAATGGTACCCAGTTCCTGGATGTTCATCTGGAAACCGCCGTCACCAAAGAATGCCAGAACCATGCGCTCAGGTGCACCGAATGTGGCCCCAATGGCTGCCGGCATGCAGAATCCCATTGTTCCCAGTCCGCCCGATGTCACAATACTGCGCGGTGAGCGGTACTTGAAGTAACGTGACGCGAACATCTGGTTCAGACCTACATCGGTTACAAGAACGGAATCTGCGGGAGACTGGTTGCTTACTTCTGTTACAACCTCACCCATCTTGAGGGGGCCGTCTTTAGGATTTATGGCTATATTGATTACCTTGTCATATTCCTCCTTATCAAGCGGCTTGAAACTCTCAATCCACTCCTTATGACTGGCCTTGGCCATGCGCTCGGTTATGAGTTTGAGTGTCTGGCGGCAGTCACCAAGTACTGTTACATCGGGTTTGACGTTCTTGCCGAACTCTGACTTGTCTATGTCCAGATGTATTATCTTGGCCTGCTTGGCGTATGTGGAGAGTGTACCGGTTACGCGGTCATCAAAACGCATGCCTACGGCAATCAGGACATCACACTCATTGGTCTTTACGTTAGGGGCCAGGTTGCCGTGCATGCCAAGCATACCCATGTTGAGAGGGTGCTCACTGGGCAGGGCGGCAAGTCCCAGCAGCGTACGTGCTGCGGGCAGGTTACCTTTCTCAATAAACTCAGCCAACTCCTTTTCGGCGTGGCCAAGTTCTACACCGTGACCAACAAGTACAAGCGGTTTCTTGGCGCCGTTTATCAAAGTTACAGCGTCATTTATCTCTGACTCGATAGGATCAGGTACAGGTATGTAACTGCGAACATAATCTATCTTGGCGGGCTTGAAGTCAATCTGCTGCATCTGGGCGGTCTTGGTAAAGTCAAGAACTACTGGGCCCGGACGGCCTGAACCGGCTATATAGAAGGCGCGTGCCACAGCCCAGGGAATATCCTCGGCGCGGCGAATCTGATAACTCCACTTGGTAATAGGCTGGGTAACGCCCACCAGGTCAATCTCCTGGAAAGCATCGGTACCCAGAACATCTGTGCTTACCTGCCCGGCAATTACCACGATAGGGGTATTGTCAAGCATGGCATCACTGATACCGGTAATGGTATTGGTGGCGCCAGGTCCGCTGGTCACTATGGCCACACCTGTACGGCCTGACACACGGGCATAACCCTGTGCGGCGTGGGTGGCACCCTGCTCGTGGCGCACCAAAATCTGCTTAAGGTCAGAACGATGACCGTAGAGTGCATCGAAAACCTTGATGATTGATCCGCCGGGGTAGGCAAATACCGTGTCAACCCCTTCGGCAATCAGTGAACGGAGCATCGCCTCAGCTCCTGTTATCTTTTCTGTCATAACTGTCAATCTATAATTCTTACGCCACCCTTATCGGCCGAACTAACCATGTTGGCGTATGCTTTGAGGCTCTTGGCAACAACACGCTTGCGGGTGAGCGGACGCATGGGGCGTGCTGCCAGTTCAGCATCTGTCAAGCGTACGTTTATGCTGCGTGCGGGTATGTCAATGTCAATTATATCACCGTCAAGAACCTTGCCGATGGCACCGCCGTTGGCAGCCTCAGGTGAGATGTGACCGATGCTAAGTCCTGATGTGCCGCCACTGAAACGGCCGTCGGTAATCAGAGCGCACTCCTTACCCAGATGGCGTGATTTGATGTATGATGTGGGGTAGAGCATCTCCTGCATTCCGGGACCACCCTTGGGGCCCTCATGTGTGATAACAACCACATCGCCGGCTACGACCTTGCCACCAAGTATGCCGTCAACGGCATCCTCCTGTGAGTCAAACACCTTGGCGGGACCTGAGAATTTCCAGATACTTTCATCAACACCTGCGGTCTTTACAACGCAGCCGTCAACAGCGATGTTGCCCTTGAGTATAGCCAGACCGCCGTCCTTGGTATAGGCATGCTGCAGGTCACGTATGCAACCCTCTGTGCGGTCAGTATCCAACTCACTGTATGTGCAATCCTGTGAGCCCAGTTCAGTGCTGAACTTGCGTGCAGGTGCGGTTGAGTATATACGCTTGGCCTCAGGATCAATGTTGTTTTTGAGTATGCTGTATTTCTCAATCAGTTCTCCATATGTCATTCCGGTTACGCTCAGAGCATCGGTATGCAGCAGACCGCCCTTGGCAAGTTCTGCCAGAATGTTGAGCACACCGCCTGCGCGGCCTACATCCTGAACGTGATATTTCTGGGTGTTGGGAGCAACTTTGCAGAGACAGGGCACGTGGCGTGACAGACGGTCTATATCATCCATCTTGAAGTCAACGCCGGCCTCATAGGCTACAGCCAGCAGGTGCAGTATTGTATTGGTGGAACCGCCCATGGCTATATCCAGGTTCATGGCGTTCTCAAAATTCTTTTTCTGTGCTATGCTGCGGGGCAGAACACTTTCATCACCCTCTTCATAGTACTTGAGGGCGTTCTTTACGATGAGTGCGGCTGCATCCTTCATCAACTGTACACGGTTCTTGTGTGTAGCCAGGATTGTACCGTTACCCGGCAGTGACATACCCAGAGCCTCGGTAAGGCAGTTCATTGAGTTGGCGGTAAACATACCGGAGCAGCATCCGCAACCCGGGCAGGCTGCACGCTCAATAGCCTCAACATCGGCATCCGATACGCTTTCATCGGCCGACTTGATCATTGCATCAATCAGGTCCAGATGTGCGCTGCCCAGTTCTCCGGCTTCCATGGGGCCGCCACTTACAAACACAGTAGGGATATTCAGACGCATGGCTGCCATGAGCATACCCGGAGTGATCTTGTCACAGTTGCTTATGCATACCAGGGCATCGGCCTTGTGAGCGTTTACCATGTACTCAACGCTATCAGCAATGATGTCGCGTGAGGGCAGGGAGTAGAGCATTCCGTCATGGCCCATGGCAATGCCGTCATCAACGGCAATTGTATTGAACTCGGCGGCAAAGCAGCCCAAACGTTCAATTTCAGCCTTGACAATCTGACCGGCCTCATGCAGATGTGTATGACCGGGAACAAACTGCGTGAATGAGTTTGCAATTGCTATGATAGGCTTGCCCAGTTGCCCGGGTTTCATGCCGTTTGCCACCCAGAGGGCCCTGGCTCCTGCCATGCGGCGCCCTATGGTGCACTGGTCACTACGTAACGGAATCCTCATTTTATTGTTGTTTTATGTATTATCAAAAGCCCCTCTCCGCAAGGGAGAAGGGAAGATGAACTGCAAAATTACCTATTTTATAAATAGGTCAAAACAAAATCATGCAAAATATGTAAATATCTCGCTATTGTTCCCATTTGCAGGAGCCGGAGGATTAGGACTTGGGAGTATTAGCGTAGGGCGTGAGCGGAGGACCTTGGAAGATCCCGTTAAAAACGGCACTTGTTTGACGACGATTAGACACCGAAGGTGGCTAAGATGGAGGAGTTTGCCGTTTAGGGTCTGGAGGGGTCCGGAGTAGTCCGGAGGTACTACTCCCAAGTCCTAATCCTCCGGCGGAGACTCAATATGTGAAATATTCTTTTCAATAAAGATTAAAAAATGCTACCTTTGCATTTTGGCACGGGATTTGCCGTGTATTTTGCATTAGTAACAAAACATAAAACCGCATAATGGGATTTAACGAGTTTATTGGTAAGCTGTTCGGTAACAAGCAGACCCGTGATATCAAGGAGATTCAGCCGTGGGTGGAGAAGATCAAGGCAGCTTATCCTAAGTATGAGAAACTTTCCAATGATGACCTGCGCGCCGCAACACAGCAGATTAGGCAGAAGGTGCGCGATTTTGTCATACCTGAGAAAAAACGTATTGAGGAACTTAAGGCTAAGGTTGAGCAGACAGAACTGGAGGACAGAGAGCCGCTGTTCAATCAGATAGATAAACTGGAAAAAGAGGTTCTGGACCGCTATGAGGTGGTTCTTGATGAGGTCCTGCCCGATGTCTTTGCTATAGTAAAGGAGACAGCCCGCCGATTCACTGAGAACGCTCAGGTGGAGGTAACGGCCACAGATTTTGACCGCGACTTGGCTGCCAGACATGACTTTGTTGTCATAGACGGTGACAAGGCATTATGGCAGCAGCACTGGGTAGCAGGCGGTAATGATACCGTTTGGAACATGATTCACTATGACGTACAGTTGTTTGGTGGTGTAGTACTGCATAAGGGTAAGATTGCAGAGATGGCAACCGGTGAAGGTAAGACCCTTGTGGCAACCCTGCCGGTATTCCTTAACGCACTGACAGGCAATGGTGTACATGTGGTAACAGTGAACGATTATCTGGCCAAGCGTGATGCCGAGTGGATGGGTCCGCTCTATATGTTCCACGGACTGTCAGTTGATTGCATTGACAAACATCAGCCCAACTCAGAGGCCCGCCGCAATGCATACCGTGCCGATATCACATTCGGTACCAACAATGAGTTCGGTTTTGACTATCTGCGTGACAATATGGCCGGTCATCCCAATGAACTGGTGCAGCGCGGACACAATTATGCAATTGTTGATGAGGTTGACTCCGTGCTCATTGATGATGCCCGTACACCTCTTATTATTTCAGGTCCCGTACCCAAGGGTGATGACCAGCAGTTCGAGCAGTTACGCCCACAGGTAGAGCAACTCTTTGAGGCTCAGAAACGTCTGGCTACACAGTATCTGGCCGATGCCCGTAAGAAAGTTCATTCCGAGAATCAGGATGAGGTGGCTGAGGGTTTCCTGTCATTGTTCCGCAGTTTCAAGGCCCTGCCCAAGAACAAGGCTCTTATCAAGTTCTTGAGCGAGCCGGGTATCAAGGTGGGCTTGCAGAAGACAGAGGAGATATACATGGAGCAGCAGAACAAGCGTATGCCTGAGGCTGTTGAGCCCCTGTACTTTGTGATTGATGAGAAACTGAACAGCGTTGACCTGACCGACAAGGGTGTTGAACTTATTAGCGGCACCAACAAGGATCCTGAATTCTTTATCCTGCCTGACATAGCATCACAACTCTCTGAACTTGAGGCCCAGACTGATCTGAGTCAGGAGGAGCGTCTGGCCAAGAAGGATGAACTGCTTACCAACTACGCTGTAAAGAGCGAGCGCATACATACCATCAACCAGTTGCTCAAAGCATACTGCATGTTTGAGCGTGATGTGGATTACATTGTGACTGAGGATGGCAAGGTTAAGATTGTTGATGAGCAGACCGGCCGTATTATGGAGGGCCGCCGCTGGAGTGACGGACTGCATCAGGCTGTTGAGGCAAAGGAGCGCGTGAACATTGAGGCTGCTACCCAGACATTTGCAACAATTACTCTGCAGAATTACTTCCGTATGTATCATAAGTTGGCCGGTATGACCGGTACAGCCGAGACAGAGGCAGGTGAGTTCTGGGATATCTACAAACTTGATGTGGTGGTTATCCCCACCAACAAGCCCATAGCACGTATCGATCAGAATGACCGCATATACAAGACCAAGCGTGAAAAGTACAAGGCCGTAATTGAGGAGATTGTGCGCCTGGTTGAGGCCGGACGTCCGGTACTGGTTGGTACTACATCGGTCGAGATAAGCGAGCAGTTGAGCCGTATGCTTACAATGCGCAAGATTGAGCATAACGTGCTGAACGCCAAACTGCACCAGAAGGAGGCCGATATCGTGGCCAAGGCTGGTCAGAAGAGCATAGTAACCATAGCCACCAATATGGCCGGCCGTGGTACCGATATCAAACTTTCACCTGAGGTTCGTGAGGCAGGCGGTCTTGCCATAGTGGGTACAGAGCGTCATGAGAGCCGCCGCGTTGACCGTCAGCTGCGTGGTCGTGCCGGCCGTCAGGGAGATCCGGGTTCATCAGTGTTCTTCATTTCACTTGAGGATAACCTGATGCGTCTGTTCGGATCAGACCGTATTGCTCCGCTTATGGACAAGTTGGGCCTGCAGGAGGATGAGATGATTGAGAACAGTTTCATTACCAAACGTATTGAGCAGGCTCAGAAGAAGGTTGAGGAGAACCACTTTGGCATACGTAAACGCCTGCTTGAGTATGATGACGTGATGAACAAGCAGCGTACCGTAATATATGAGAAACGCCGTCATGCTTTGATAGGTGAGCGTATTGGTATGGATATAGCCAATATGATCTGGGACCGTTCAGCAGGTGCTGCCGAGAACTGTGCAGACTATGAGAGCCTGCAGATGGAGGCATTCCGTGTACTGGCCATTGAACTCCCGTTCACTGAAGAGGAGTATGAGAAACTCAAGCAGGATGAAATCTCCGAGCGCATATTCAATGCCGCAATGGAGAATTTCAAACGTAAATGCGACCGTATGGCTCAGATTGTCACTCCTGTTATCAAGAAAGTGTTTGAGGAGCAGGGGGACCGTTATGAGAACATACTTATTCCTATCACTGACGGCCGCCGTGTATATCAGATACCTTGTAACCTCAAGGAGGCTTATGACAGTGACGGTAAGAGCGTTGTGACATCATTCCAGAAGGCTATTCTGCTGCATACCATTGATGAATGCTGGAAAGAGAACCTGCGTGAACTTGATGAACTCAAGCACTCAGTACAGAACGCCAGTTATGAGCAGAAAGATCCGTTGCTTATATTCAAACTGGAGTCTGTTACACTGTTTGACAATATGGTCAACAAGATGAATGACCAGACCGTTTCTATACTGATGCGCGGTCAGATACCTGAGCCTGATCCTGATCAGGTGCGTGAGGCACCGGCCCAGAACCGTCAGCAGAGACGCCAGTACAGTGAAAACCGCAGCAGCGATTTGGGTGATCCCAATCAGCGTGCTGCTGCCGGTCGCGATACCCGTCAGCAGGTACGTGAGCCTATTCGCGTGGATAAGACCCCGGGCCGTAATGACCCATGTCCGTGCGGTAGCGGCAAGAAATTCAAGAACTGCCACGGCCAAGGATTATAAACAAGATAAAACCATACAGTTATGAGATTAAGCGAATCATCATTTCAGGAAATCAAGACACTCCTGACCGGAGTAATAGGCGAGTTCCGCCGTCCTCAGGAACAGTCAGTAGTGACTGACATTCATATCATGCCCATTCGCGAGACGGGCGAGGTGACTGTAAGTGATGATGACCGCGAACTGGCTTCTACACGCCTGTCGGATCTGGTAGAGATACCAGAGGAGGATTTCTATCAGGTTATGGAAAAGGCTCTGCGCCGTATTCTCAAGGATATAGATGAGGTCCAGCCGCTTGAGAACCTTGCAATATGGAAACCTTTCTCATTCGTTCTTGTTGATGATGACGGTGAAACCGTGGCTGAACTGATGCTTTTTGATGAGGATAACACCCTTTTGAGCCAGAGTCTCATGCAGGGCCTTGATGAGGAACTGAACAGTTTCCTCAAAGATCTTTTGGCTGATTAATCCGCTTAACCTTAAATTCAAGTGAATATGAGAAAAAACGTATTGGTGGTCATGCTTTTGTTTTCCTTGACCTTGGTTTCAGCAAATGCACAAAACGGAGGATTGTATGTGTTTGCCGGAGGGACTATTAAATCGATGAATGAATCCACTAAACTGCCTTCAATAGGTCTGGAACAGTCAAGTAAGGCTGTTGCGAAACAACTGGAATGTTCAGCGAGTTTAGGATTGGGATATCTGTTCAGTCCTGCAAATGATGGTCAGGGCGTAAGTGTGGAAGTAGGTGCTTCTCTGGGTAAATCAAAAGAGGAATACAAGAATATAACAAGTAAAACTGATTCTGAGATCAAAATGTATGGTATGGGAACTTCTTTAGGATACAATAAGAAACTGCTGCCTAATATTTATTATGTTCCTCAAATTACTTTTGCTTATCATTATTCGACCTCCAGTTCATATGATGCAATCAGTGGCAAGTGGGTTGAAGGAAAGACCGTTCGCTCTTATGGATATTCTCTGAGTCCCTTCTGCGTTGAATACAGAAGCGATAACGGTTTTGGTCTGGGTATGTCCTTTGGCGGAATCGCATATATGCGTTTAAAACAGGAAGGAGTAGATGAACCTATTCATGGATGGACTTTTGATTTCAACACATTTGGAGTTTCATTCATTTACTACCTTTAAGGCGTGATAACATATTAATAGCCCGATGGGCGATTGAAATGCTAAAAATGGCTAATTGAGAGCCGTTTTGGATGGAAAACTCTGCGCATTGCGTGGAGTTTTCTGTATTTTTGCACATTCTAAAGGAATGGGCTATACTTACTTAGGATTTAGGAAATAGATATAAATCATATACGAGGAATGAAACGAGGTTTTTTTGTGAGGGCAGGATTTGTCCTGGTATCTGCATGTATGGCTGTGGGAACAGCGGCATTTGCACAGGAGACAGGTCAGATGGAGGCTCTCAAAATTACACTTGATGATGCAATTCAGGTGGCGCTCAATGACAACCCGACCATCAAAGTTGCAGAGCAGCAGATTGAAATCAAGAAGATCAGTAGAGATGAGGCATGGCAGTCCCTTTTGCCTACCGTTGAGTTTGGTGGAACCGTACAATATACAGTGCTGGCTGCCGTGATGAAACTGAACGGTATGGAGTTCAAGATGGGCCAGGACAATACCAGCACATGGAACGGACAGTTCCAGGTCAGTTTGCCTCTATTCGCTCCTACGGTCTATGCCACAATGAACCTTACAGAGACGGATCTTGAAAATGCCGTAGAGCAGAGCCGAAGTTCCAAATTGGATCTGGTGAATCAGGTAACCAAGGCTTATTATCAGGTTATTCTTGCTCAGGACAGTTATGATGTACTGTGCCGCAGTTATGAGCAGGCCGAGAAGAATTTCAATGTGGTGAATTCATTATATGAGTTGGGCGGTACAAGTGAATATGACAAGATCAGTGCCGAGGTGCAGTTGCGCTCACTCAATCCTACCGTTATTCAGGCCCGTAATGCCGTGACAATGGCCAAACTTCAACTTATGGTGCTTATGGGTATTGATCCTGCAACCGAGATTGTTGTAGAGGGTAGTCTTGAAGATTATGAAACCCAGTTATATACTGAGGCCTTGGGCACAAGCCGTTACTCACTTGAGAATAATACCAATATGCGTCAACTCAAGTTGAATGAGAAGATGCTTAACCAGAATCTGCATGTGCAGAAGATGAATTTCCTGCCTACACTTGCCCTATCTGGTACATATGCATTCCAGTCGCTGTACAATGAAGACTGGAACGTGTTTGACTATACATGGGCCAGGAGTTCATCAATTGTGCTGTCATTCTCAGTTCCCATTTTCCGCATGAGTAACTATACCAAATTGCGCAGCACCAAGTTGCAGATTAGCCAACTCAGTCAGAATATAGACTATACTGAAAAGCAACTTAACATGCAGGTCCGCAGTTATGTTGACAACATGAAGGCTAATGCCGAGCAGGTGGCCAGTAACCGTGAAGCCATTGAACAGGCCGAAAAGGGCCGTGAGATAGCCAGCAAACGTTATGAGATTGGTAAGGGTACCATTCTGGAACTGAATAACTCAGAGGTATCACTCACTCAGGCCAAACTTACCTATAGCCAGTCCATTTACAACTATCTGGCAGCCAAGGCTGATCTTGACAAAGTGTTAGGAAATGAAAAACAATAAAAAGGAAACAAATAAGACAAAAGATATGAAAGCATTCAGATTTTCAGGAATTGCGCTCTGTGCCATGCTGCTGTTTGCAGCCTGCGGACAGAAGAAACAGGCAGCAGCCGGACCGATGGCTCCGGATCCCAATGCCAAACCGCTGGTAAAACTTGCAAAAGTTACTACAGAACCCGTAGCACAACTTCAGGTATATTCTGCTACAATTGTCGGTGAGATCAAGAATAACATTGCACCTTCTACTCCCGGCCGTATCAGCAAGATCAGGGTTGAGGTTGGTGACAAGGTGAGCAAGGGTCAGGTCCTGGTTGAAATGGATGAGACTACGTTGAGCCAGCAGGAGATGCAACTCAAGAACTTGGAGACCGAGTTCAACCGAATTGACCAACTGTATAAGGTTGGCGGCGTTTCCAAGTCTGAGTGGGATAATGTAAACCTGCAACTTGAAGTTGCACGCAAGTCTTTCCAGACGCTTAAGGAAAACACCCGTCTGGAGAGTCCTATTGAAGGCGTTGTAACAGCCCGTAACTATGACAACGGTGACCTTTACAGCGGTCAGGCTATTCTGGTTGTGCAGAAAATAGCACCTGTAAAACTGACTATCAACGTTTCAGAGCAATATTATTCAAAGGTTAAGAAGGGTGACGAGTTGACCATAGAACTTGATGCCTATCCCGGTGAAACATTTACAGGAAAGGTTTCACTCATCTATCCTACGATTGATGCTATGACGCACACATTTCCGGTAGAGATCAATGTTCCGAACAATGACCTCAAGTTGCGTCCCGGTATGTTTGCCCGTGCCACTTTGAATCTTGGTACTCTTGATCACGTGGTCGTGCCTGATCTGGCTATTGAAAAGCGTGCCGGTTCAGGTGACCGATTTGTCTATATATATGAAAACGGCAAGGTGAGTTATAACAAGGTTGAACTGGGCCAGCGTTTAGGTGACAGGTACGAACTTATTTCAGGCGTGCCCAATGGCGCCCAGATTGTAATAGCCGGACTGTCAAAACTTTCTGACGGCCGTGAGGTTGAAGTTGAAAAGTAAAGTTCAGGAACCATGAGTTTATATGAAGGCTCGGTCAAAAGACCAATCTTTACGGCTCTGTGTTTTGTGGCAGTGGTTGTGTTTGGCGTATTCTCATACTCCAAACTGCCTATTGACCAGTTGCCCGACATAGAGTCCAACACCATTATGGTGTTCACATACTACAACGGCGCCAATGCATCGGATATAGAGAACAATGTGACGCGTCCGTTGGAGAACACTCTGAACAGTTGCACACACATAAAGCATATAACATCACGTTCATCAGAGAACGTTTCTGTGATTACGCTTGAATTTGAGTATGGTCATTCAATTGACGACCTTACCAATGATGTGCGTGACAAACTGAGTATGATATCCAACTCTTTGCCAGACGGTGCAGGTTCACCTATCATATTCAAGTTTGATACCAGTATGATGCCTATCATGTTGCTTTCTGTACAGGCAGGTGAGAGTCAGTCTGCCCTTTACAAGATTCTTGATGAGAATGTGGTAAATCCGCTGGCCCGTATTCCAGGCGTTGGTACCGTATCTGTAACCGGTGCTCCTCAGCGTGAGATATATGTATATTGCGACCCGGCTAAACTGGAGGCGTATAATCTTACAATTGAGGCTATTTCTGCTTTGATCGGTTCTGAGAACCGCAGTGTTCCGGGCGGTAACCTTGATGTAGGTAATGAAACATATGCACTGCGTGTTGACGGTGAATTCAAGGATCCCCGTGACATGGCCCATCTGGTGGTGGCATCAATAGGTGGCCGCAACGTTTATCTGAAAGACATTGCCGAGATTGTTGACCGAACCCAGGAGCGTGCTCAGGAGTCTTATAACAACGGTGTGCAGGGTGCCATGATGGTTATCCAGAAACAGACCGGTGCCAATACGGTGGAGATTTGCCGCAAGATAAATGAGGCTCTGCCGGCATTGCAGAAAAACTTGCCCAGTGACATCAGGATTGGCATGATTCATGACGGATCTGAGGATATCATCCAGACAGTGAACTCCTTGGCAGAGACCATTGCCTATGCTCTGCTGTTTGTGGTGCTTGTGGTTTATCTGTTTACCGGACGTTGGCGTGCCACAGTGGTTGTTGCCATAACCATTCCTCTGTCATTGATAGCATCATTCATCTATCTGTTTGTGACAGACGGTTCGTTGAACATCATCTCACTCAGTTCACTTACCATTGCCATCGGTATGGTGGTTGATGATACAATTGTTGTACTTGAGAACATTACAACTCATATTGAGCGCGGTGCCAACCCCAAGCAGGCTGCCATTCATGCTACCAATGAGGTTGCCGTATCAGTTATAGCATCAACAATGACCATCTTTGCAGTGTTCTTCCCGCTCACAATGATGTCAGGTATGGCAGGTATCATGTTCAAGCAGTTGGGTTGGATGATGTGTATCATCATAGCAATATCACTTGTGGTATCTCTGACTTTAACCCCGATGCTCTGCTCCCGTATGCTCAAATTGGAGAAAAAGGGCAGTCGCATACACACAATCATATACCGTCCTATCCAGAAAGCACTTGATGGTCTGGACCACTGGTATTCACGCCGCATCAACCATGCTGTACGTCACCGCAAGATGGTGGTATTGGCTTGCCTGATACTGTTTGTGGCTTCACTGTTTACAGCAAGTAACCTTAAATCAGAGTTTTTCCCGTCTGATGAGCAGTCTCGTATATCGGCAACCATCTATATGCCTATCAACACCAACACCAACCGTTCCCGCGGTGTGGCTCAGGAGTTGTCTGAACTTTGGATGAAACGTTATGCCGATGATCTGGTAACATGTAACTATCGCGTAGGTGCTGCCGATGAGAACAATACATTCGCATCAATGCAGACTAACGGTACACATGTCATATCATTTACCATCTCTCTTAAGGAACTTGGTGAGCGCAGCATATCATCTGACCAGGTTGTTGCTGAGATGCGCGCCGACCTGAATGCACGCCCTGAGATTGACCGTTTCATGGTAACCGCCGGCGGCGGTATGAGCATGGGCGGACAGTCATCGGCCGATTTTGAAATTTACGGTTATGATTTCAATGAGACCGATGAGGTGGCTGCCACGTTGCTTGCAGCAATGAAGGAGGTTGAGGGCGTTGGTGAGGCTTACATTAGCCGTGACAACTACCAGCCTGAATATGAGGTTGTGTTTGACCGTGAGAAACTGGCTCAGCACGGACTGAATCTTTCAACTGCCGCAACATATCTGCGTAACCGTATTTATGGTGCTACAGCATCATATTTCCGTGAGGATGGCGAGGAGTATTATATCAAGGTCCGCTACGCTCCTGAATATCGTACACAACTTGAGGACATTGAGAATATCCTGCTTTACGGCAACGGCAACAGTGCCGTTCGCGTACGTGATGTAGGTCATTTGGAGGAGGTGTTCACTCCGCCTACCATCCAGCGTAAGGACCGTCAGCGTATCAATACGGTGTCTTGTGTGATTGCCGGCGGTGCTGCCCTGAGTGATGTGGTCAAGGCCGGACAGGCTATCATTGAGAAAATGGATCTGCCTGAGGGCGTGACAGTACAGATTTCAGGTGACTATGAGGATCAGCAGGAGTCATTTGCCGATATGGCAACACTGGCATTGCTCATCATTATGCTTGTGTTCATTGTAATGGCTGCACAGTTTGAGTCACTTACACTGCCGTTCATCATCATGTTCTCCATCCCGTTTGCCTTTAGCGGTGTTCTTATCGCCTTGTGGCTTACCGGAACATCAATCAACCTGATGAGTGTACTGGGTGGAATAATGCTTATAGGTATTGTGGTTAAGAACGGTATTGTGCTGATTGACTATACCGGCTTGTGCCGTGAGCGTGGAATGTCGGCAGTAACGGCAACGGTTACCGCTGCACGAAGCCGTCTGCGTCCGGTGCTTATGACTACTATGACCACCATCCTGGGTATGATTCCTATGGCTCTGAGTCAGGGACAGGGTTCTGCAATGTGGCGTCCGCTTGGCATATCTGTCATTGGAGGTCTTACAATTTCAACCATACTTACTCTGGTGCTTGTTCCTACTCTCTACTGCATGTTCCAGAGTTCAGGTATCAGGAATGCTCGCCGCAAGCATCGTAAGCAACTTGAACTGGCTGCTTTCTGGGCTGAGAACAAGGATCAGTTCATTCATGACAAAACTGCTAAACATTAATGACGTTTGAACAATGAAAGCAATACTTATAACATTTGACCAGTCATATACGGAGCGTATCATTGACCTGCTCACCACCAATAACTGCCGAGGTTTTTCTATGGTGGAGCAACTGCAGGGGCGTGGCTCTAAGACTGGCGAGCCTCACTACGGCAATCATGCTTGGCCTTCAATGTGCTCGGGCATCATCTCAATGGTTGATGATGACAAAGTGGATATAATCATGGACAAACTCCACGCAATGGACCTGGCCACCGAGAAGCTCGGCCTCCGCGCCTTTGTCTGGAATATAGAGAAATCGATTTAAAGATTGGAGGTCCAGCCCTGGGCTTTGAGTTCAACCTCCTGGCCGGATTTGGTGACCAGGTGGCGACCAAGTTCGGGGCGGGTCATGTGGCCGATGAGTTTGACATCTTTGAGTTGGATGATTTTGTCGTGGGCGGTCAGGGGAACGGTGAAGAGGAGTTCGTAGTCCTCGCCGCCGTTCAAGGCACAGGTATAGATATCCATGTTGAGTTCCTCAGCCATAACGGCAGTCTGGTAGTCAATGGGGATACGTTCCTGATATACGCTGCAGCCGGTGTTGCTCTGCTTGCAGATGTGTATCAGTTCTGATGAGAGACCGTCTGAAATGTCCATCATGGCTGTGGGCTGGATTCCGGCTTCACGCAGTTCCTTGATTATGTCACCGCGAGCCTCAGGCTTGAGTTGACGTTCCAGCAGGTACTCCTTGCCGGCAAAGTCAGGGTTGAAGGGCTCGTCAGCATTGTGCGGGGTGCTGTTGAATACGGCTTTTTCACGCTCCAGCAACTGCAGACCCATATATGCTGCTCCTAAATTGCCTGATACGCAGATAAGGTCATTCTGACCCGCTCCGTTGCGATATACCGCTTTGCCTTTTTCGGCCTCACCTATACATGTTATGCTTATGGCGAGTCCTGTCAGTGATGATGTGGTATCGCCTCCTACAAGGTCAACCCCATGACGCTGGCAGGCCAGCAGTATGCCTGCGTAAAAATCCTCAAGATCTTCAACTGAGAACCGTTTGCTGAGGGCGACTGATACTGTCATCTGGCGCGGAGTGCCGTTCATGGCGTATATGTCTGAAATATTTACCATGGCTGATTTGTAGCCAAGATGTTTGAGCGGTACGTATGTCAGGTCAAAATGGACTCCTTCCATCAGCATGTCTGTTGTAACAAGCACCTCTTTGTCAGATCCGGAGTAGTCAAGCACAGCGCAATCATCACCAACACCGTATAGTGTGGAACTGTTCTGCGGTTTGAGGTCTTTGGTAAGATGGTCTATCAGTCCGAATTCTCCGAGTTCTGATATCTCGGTACGTTTTGTCTGTGGCATATTTCTGCTGTTATTTGAATGATTCTATATGATTAATGACCGTACTGTTGAACAGGTCGGCATCACGCAGGAATGCGGGCTTGACCGGCAGTACGAATATCTTCTCTTTAAGTTCATCGGCCAACTCCATACCTGACAGGCGGGCGGCATCCTTGGCGGTGGTTATTATGAAAGAGCCGTCAGGCATACCTTGAAGCCGTCGTTGTATTTCTGCAATATCACGTTTGGTAAAATCATGATGGTCAGGGTAGGAGAGCAGGTCCACTCTTTTGTGGCCGCGTTTAAGTTCTTCAACCATCGGAGTCGGGTCTGAAATGCCTGTTACCGCCAACACGGGGCTCTCTTGGGCCGGCATTGAGGCATTTCCGCAAAGCGGGTATATGCTACCGTATTCAAGCGTGGTAAAGAATACCTGCTGTTGCGGGCGCACGGCCAGTCCTGATGCAAGACTGTCCATTGAGGCGTTGCTTATGTCACGTGGACATTTTGTGACAATTATGATATCTGCACGGTTGCGTCCGGCAGCACTCTCCCTGAGCCGGCCTGCGGGCAGCATGGTATCATCCAGTATGTTGCGGTGACAGTTCACTAACAGGATATTTAATGAAGGTGTTACCCTTCTATGCTGGAAAGCATCATCCAGAATGACTGCCTGCGGATTGCATATTTCAGCCAGCCTGCTTATTCCGATGACCCTGTCCTCACATACCGCTACGTCCAGGTCAGGGAACCGCAACTTGATCTGCAACGGTTCATCGCCTATCAGGGTGCTGTCAGAGTGGGCATCGGCCATAATGAAACCTTTGGTTTTGCGACCGTAGCCGCGGCTCAGCACAGCCGTATGTATCCTCTCTTTGAGTATTGATGCTATGTATTCAGTATGAGGGGTTTTGCCTGTGCCGCCAACTGTGATGTTGCCGACTGATATTACCGGTATAGGAAAACTCTTGCTCATTTCCGGGTTTCTGTCAAATATACGGTTACGCAGGCTCATAACTGCTCCGTATATCCAGCCGAGGGGGCGTAAAAAGTTATAAATCCTGAATCCAGGTTCCATTGAGCAAATAAATTTTTACCGGTTTTTTGCAAATGTATATAAAAAAGGGGATTTAACGGGCTTTTTGAGTTAAACAGGCTGTCACATTGGGGTGTAAGTTCACTTTTTTAGATTTTTAATAACGTTTGGTTGTTATATTCACTAAAAATGTTGTAATTTGCGCTCGTTTTAGACGCTATGGGTAAATAGTGCCTGAAGGGAAAGATGCTCGAGTGGTTGAAGAGGCACGCCTGGAAAGCGTGTATACGCCAAAAGCGTATCCGGGGTTCGAATCCCCGTCTTTCCGCCTAATAGACTGACTTAATTGAAAATAATAATAACTAACAACTAAAAATTATCTCAAATGAAAAAAGTTTTTGCATTCGTTGCAATGATGGGACTCCTTACATTCGGAGTTAACCAGACAATCAATGCTCAAGACGCAGCACCTGCTGCTGAGGAGGTTGCTCAGGAATCATCTGCTGCTGAAGATTCAATCGCTGCAGCTGAGACAACAGTAGAGGATGAGGCTCCTGCTCAGGTTGAAGAGACAGAGAAACAGGGTCTTCACAAGACAATCAAGATTAAGTTCATTGAGGGTAGCGCAGGCTTCATGTCACTCGTTGCCATCGCTATGATCTTCGGTCTTGCTCTTTGCATTGAGCGTATCATTTTCCTTAGCCTTTCAGAAATCAACAGCAAGAAACTCCTTGAGGATATTCAGGCTGCTCTTGAGAACGGTGATGTTGAGGCTGCCAAGTCAATCTGCCGTGACACTCGCGGTCCTGTGGCTTCAATCTGCTATCAGGGTATGCTGAGAATAGATGAGGGTCTTGACGTAGTTGAGCGTTCAGTTGTATCTTACGGTAGCGTTCAGGCTTCAAACCTTGAAAAGAACCTCTCATGGATTACCCTGTTCATAGCAATGTCTCCTTCACTCGGATTCTTGGGAACTGTGATCGGTATGGTGCAGGCATTCGATGATATCCAGAAGGCTGGTGATATTTCACCTAACGTTGTTGCCGGCGGTATGAAGGTGGCTCTTATCACAACTATCTTCGGTATTATCGTAGCCCTTATCCTTCAGGTGTTCTACAACTACATCCTGAGCAAGGTAGAGGCTCTCAACACTGATATGGAGGATTCTTCTGTATCTCTGCTTGACATCATCATGAAGTACAACCTTAAGTTCAAAAAGTAATAGGAACTGATTATGAAAAATGAGAATAAACAAGTAAAGGCTTCATCGTGGGCTCTGGGTATTCTCTTCGTACTTTCAGCCGCAGTTCTTGTTATGTTCTTCGGCGTAGGATACGGTGATACTGAATACCTCAACAATTCCACACTGACAGCTCCCCGCTACACTGGTGTACTGCTTATATGGCTTTATGCACTGGTGGCAATTTGCGCAGGTGCTATCGTTGTGTTCGGAATTGCATCAGCCTTCAGAAGTTTGAAGTCAAAGACCAAGAGCGCCAAGACTGGTTTTGCCGGAATAGTATTCTTATTGACATTCGTTATGGTAGGTGTTTCATATTTCCTTGCTAACACCGAGCCGCTTCGTCTGGGCAACAAGAAACTTGTTGATACTGTTTGGGAACTGGTAGTGTCAGATATGTGCCTCTATTCAATTTATGCACTTGTCGTAGTATCACTGCTTTGCTCACTCATGTCAATGCTTGGAATATTTAAGTCAAAAAGTAAGTAACACTTGACAAATCAGAGTTATGGGAAAAAGTGGAAGAAAAGTTCCCGGACTTAACCAATCTTCGACAGCTGATATTTCATTCATTCTGTTGATCTTCTTCCTGGTGACCACGTCAATGGATACTGACTCGGGATTGTCCCGTCGTCTGCCTGACTGGGATCCGGATGCAGTTGACCAGAAGCTTGAGATCAAGGAGCGTAATGTAATGACGGTTCAGGTCAACAAGCAGAATGAGATATTCATCAAGAATGGTGTGATTAAAGGTCAAGTTATAGACATCTCTGAACTCAAGGATATAGCCAAGGAGTTTATCGCAAATCCTAATGATAACGCCAATCTTCCTGTAAAGGAGGAGTATGTTATTCCTGATTTCAGACCTGTAGTCACTACGATCAAGCATGTAATCTCATTGCAGACAGACCGTGTGACAAACTACGAGATCTACTTTAAAGTCCAGCACGAACTTTCAAGAGCTTATAGTGAGTTGAGAACAGAATGGTGTAAGCAAACTTTTGGTAAATCATATGAGGATTGCACTGATGACCAGAAGGCTTTTGCACGCGCCATGTATGCCTCCAAGATTTCTGAGGCTGAACCTAGAACATATGGAGATTGAACTATGAGTAAATTCAGAAGTAAAGGAAAAAGAGAAATGCCGGAGTTGAATACTTCGTCACTTCCTGACTTGATCTTTACCGTTCTGTTCTTCTTCATGATGGTAACATCAATGCGTGAAGAGGAGGTTAAGATTCAGTACAAGACTCCTAACGGTACAACCGAAATTGAAAAGTTGGAGAAGAAATCTCTCGTTTCACACATCTATATCGGTCCTCCTTTGGCACAGTGGCGTGCCATTTACGGTTCCGCACCTCGTATTCAGTTGAACGACACGTTCGCTAATCCTGAGGATGTACGTGACTTTGTAAGGGCTGAGCGTGAAAGTATGGTCGAGCATGACAAACCTTTCATGAAGATGTCACTTAAGGTGGATAAAGGAACAGAAATGGGTATTGTAACCGATGTGAAGCAGGAGCTTCGTAAGGCAAAGGCCCAGAATATTGTTTACTCCGCCGGTAAGGAAAAACCTTCAGAGAGAAGATAATAGGTATTACTATTCTATAAGAGAGAGGCTTCCGTGCAATACGGAAGCCTCTCTTGTTTTATTGTCTGATATATGTCAGGAATGTGTACGGCTTGGGATTCTTTTCATCAGGCTGATGCTCTTCACTGTTAATCAGTTTCCACCTGCCGCTGTTCTTGTAATCAGGGAAAAACGTATCTGCGTGGGCCGGTGTGTCATGTACCAGCGTTATCTCCAACTCATCTGCCAGTTCAAGAGCCTGAGCGTAAATCTGCGCTCCTCCAATTACAAACACCTTTTCATTGGCGGTGCAATGTCCCAGCGCTTCTGTAATAGATGAATAGACCTCTGTTCCGGGGAACGATACACCCTGCTGTCTGGTAAGAACTATATTGCGACGGTTGGGCAGGGCACCTTTTGGAAGCGACTCAAAGGTTTTGCGGCCCATGAGTACGGTGTGGCCCGTGGTCAGTGCCTTGAACCGTTTAAGATCAGCCGACAGATGATAGATTAAATCACCTTGGTATCCTATGGCACCGTTCTCTGCTACAGCAACTATTATGGATATCATACAGATACGTCGGCTTTGATATGCGGATGCGGGTCATAGCCTTCAAGTTGGAAATCCTCATACTTGAAGTCAAAGATGCTCTTAACCTCAGGATTGATAATCATCTTGGGCAGCGGGCGCGGCTCACGTGTAAGTTGCAGACGTGCCTGATCCAGATGATTCAGGTAGAGGTGGGTGTCACCTGTGGTATGGATAAAGTCACCCGGTTTAAGTCCGGTAACCTGAGCCATCATCATGGTGAGCAGGGCGTATGATGCTATATTGAAAGGCACTCCCAGGAAACAGTCTGCACTGCGCTGGTAGAGTTGCAGGCTCAGGCGCCCGTTGGCTACATAGAACTGAAAGAAAGCATGGCATGGGGGCAGGTTCATGTTCTTGAGGTCTGCCACGTTCCACGCACTCACAATGATGCGGCGTGAATCAGGATTGTGTTTGATGGTCTCTACTGCCTCTGATATCTGGTCTATGAAACCGCCTTCATAATCGGGCCATGAACGCCACTGGTAACCGTAAATATGACCTAAACTGCCGTCAGGGTCTGCCCACTCATTCCAGATGCGTACACCACGCTCCTGCAGCCAGTTTGCATTGGTGTTGCCGTCAAGGAACCATAGCAGTTCGTATATGATTGACTTGAGATGCAGTTTCTTGGTTGTTAGGAGCGGGAAACCCTCCTCAAGATTGAATCGCATCTGGTGTCCGAACACGCTTATTGTGCCCGTTCCTGTGCGGTCACCTTTCTGCACTCCTTCACGTAGTATCCTGTCAAGCAGGTCCAGGTATTGTTTCATCCTTTTTTCTTGTTTCTTGTCTGCGAATATACTGATTTTTTGGGTTACCTTCGCGATTAAATAGGGATAAGGTATGCAGTTGCCCAAGGAATTTATCAACATATTACCCGTTTCTGAGCGTGATGGTCTGCTGGCTGCACTGGAGCGTGAGCCAGAGGTGAGCATAAGGTTCAATCCAAAGGCATATGGTTTGGAGAACCTTGTGTCAGGGTCACTTGCCTGTAGTGCCGATGGACGTGTGCCTTGGTTTAATGATGCCGTTTATCTTGACCACAGGCCTCAGTTTACTATGGATCCGCTTCTGCATCAGGGATGTTACTACGTTCAGGAGGCGTCATCAATGTTCCTGGCTCAGGCTGTAAGGAAATGTGTTGACGGACCTGTCCGCGTTTTGGATTTGTGTGCTGCTCCGGGCGGCAAGTCAACGCTATTAGCCCAACTGCTACCTCAGGGCAGTTTGCTGATATCAAATGAAATACAGCGTTCACGTGCACAGATTCTGGCCGAGAACATGGTCAAGTGGGGCCGAAGTGGTGTGATGGTAACCTGCAATACACCCAAACAGATAGGTCAGTCAAGCCTGATGTTTGATTTGATAGCGGTCGATGCTCCCTGCTCGGGTGAAGGCATGTTCCGCAAGGATGAGGGTGCGGTTCGCGACTGGAGCATTGGAAATGTAGAGATGTGCGCTGCGCGTCAGCGGGAGATAATTGAGGATATATGGCCTGCGCTTAAACCAGGCGGCTACCTTATTTACAGCACCTGCACTTTCAACCGTTTTGAGGATGAAGATAATGTACGCTGGATTATGGATAGGTTCGGGGCCGCCCCTGTTGACCTTAATCCTGATCCTGAATGGAATATTACCGGATCACTTACCGATGACGATATTCCGGTATATCATTTCATGCAGCACCGTACTCGTGGCGAGGGTTTTTTTATGTGTCTGTTGCGTAAACCTGAAGGGGCCTTCTGTGAACTGAAAAGCAAACCGTTCAAGTCAGAAAGTTCAAAGTTTGCTGCAGACTGTAAGACATGGCTGGAGCCTGAAGGGTATGAGTTCTTTATTAAGAACGAATCAGTTTATGCATTGCCTTTGGACCTGGCAAATGATATGTGGCGGGCGGGACAGGAACTCTATGCGCTTGTGCCCGGTATTGAAGTGGCTGTATTGAAGGGCCGCGATTGGGTTCCGGCTCATGCCCTGGCTATGAATACCGCTTTGAACCGGACTGCTTTTAATTGTGTTGAGGTGACCCGTCAACAGGCTCTTGAATATCTTCATTGTGATGCTTTGAGGCTTGATGATGTGCCGCGTGGCATAGTACTTTTGACCTATCAGAATATACCGTTGGGTTTTGCCAAGAATATAGGCAACCGTGCAAACAATATGTATCCTCAGGAGTGGAGGATAAGAAATTCCATAAACTGATTATTTGCCTCCGAACAGGCCGTAGGTGGTTCTTATTACGCGGAACTCGGTGCGGCGGTTAAGTTGATTGCATATCTCCTGCTGGTTTTCAGGAAGTGTCTTGATGAACTGTTCGGTGAGAACCGTGCCTTCATCAAGGAAATCAAACTCTTCGGCGTTTTTCTTATTGATTGTTTTGGGAGTGGTTTCGCCGTAACCACGTGCGGTAAGACGATCTTTGTTGATACCGTGGGTGATCAGGTATTCAACCACACTCTCTGCGCGTTGTTGTGACAGACGGCGGTTATAATCATCATCACCCTTATAATCACAGTGGGCACCTATCTCAATGGTTACACCGGCATTATCTGTAAGCAGTTGTACAAGTTCGCCAAGTGACTCTGCAGATTCGGAACGCAGGTTGGCACTGTTTGAATCAAAGAAAATGTTGTCTATAAGAACCGGTTTGGAGATTGAAGAGAGCGGGAACTGCAACACATACTCGCGGTCCTGATTGGTGCTGTCGGCCGTTACCTCCTGCTTGTAGTTCATGAATCCTTTGGCGGTGCCTAACAGCAGATAACTTACGCCGGGATTGATGCGCTGGGTAAATGATCCATCCTCCTTTACATTGAGTTTCAGGTTTGTGCCGTCATTGCCTATCAGATAGACCAGGGCATCGGGCAATTCATAACCGTCTTTTTCATATACCCAACCGGTAATCTTGTGAACGGTCTCGGGGAGTTCAAAGGTCCATATGTGGTCGCGACCGCGGCCGTCGCTACGGTTGCTTGAAAAGTATCCGCGAGTCAGGTCACCCTCAAATGTCATACCGAAATCATCGGCCTGAGAGTTCAGAGGTGCGCCCATGTTGGTGACTGTCCAGGTGGAATCACCGGTACTGACGGCGCAGAATATATCAAGGCCGCCCATTCCCGGGTGCCCGTTTGATGAGAAATACAACTCTCCGTTCTTGCGGAATGTGGGGAACATCTCATTGCCGGGGGTGTTGATATCGGGGCCAAGGTTCTCTGCACCTATAAGACGACCGTCAATAGGAACGCGCCAAAGGTCCATTCCACCGTAGCCGCCGTCCATGTCAGATACAAAATAGAGCCATTTACCATCGGGTGAAACTGCGGGGTGGGCATAGTTGTATATTGAGTCTCTGGAACTGCCGAAAGCGCTGCCGGCAGACCAAGAGGCATCAGAACGTGATGACTTGTAAATGGCTGCGGGGCGTGGTTGCTGAGGGTCTGAGGCACAATAGGTGTAATACATTGCAGAGAAATCAGGGCTGAAAGAGCATGTGCCGTCCTCAAATACTGTATTTGGGCCGCCCTCAACTAATTCAGGTTTCTGCCAACGGCCCTTGTCATCCTTGCGGGAAACATATATATCGCAGTTCTTCATGCCGGTTATGCCGTTAATGTCATCACCGGTGGATTCTTTGCGGGATGATGTAAAGTAGAGAACATCATACTCCTGGCTTCCGAACGCTGGCGACCAGTCGCTGTAGCGTCCGTTCATTATGGGGTCTTTCTTTACGATGTAGCGGGTGGGGTTATCTTTCCACTCCTGTATCAGGTGGCATGATTCCAGACCGTTTTGGGCAAGTATGTCATCGGGATTGTGTTCCAATGCTATCAGGTAGTTTTTTTCAGCCTCTGAGGTCTTGCCGTCAATCCTGAGCATATCGGCAAAATATCGGTAAACGACTGAATCAGGGTAGTGGTAGCGTACGGCATTACGGTAGGCTGCTAATGCACGCGGCACATAGTTTATGCGGCGGTAGCAATCTGCAAGTTTGAATGCGGTAGCAGCACGCTGCTCCTTCTCTTTTGACGGTGTGCCGGAGTAGGCTTTCTTGTAAAATACGGCTGCGTCGGTGTATTCGCCTAAGGCATACTTCTGGTCACCTTTGCGCAAACTGACTTCAGCCCCGCAACTGCACAGCAGCCACAGGGCTGCCATCATTACGTATGCAGCCGATCGTTTCATCTGCTATAATAACGTGAAAAGGGATTTGATATTGCAATTTGGGAAAACTTGAAGGGGCGTAATCTCAGAAACTATGCTACGCCGGATATTTAGTTTGGGGAGCCAACGCTCCACGGCTACGCCAGACCTTTCCGGACCCTAAACGGCGAACTCCTCAGTCTTAGCCACCTACGGTGTCTAACCTTCGTCAGACAGGCGCCGTTTTTAACGGGATCCTCCCAAGGTCTGGCGCTATACGCCGTGTTGCTGATGCTCCCCAAACTAAATATCCGGCTCCTGCAACTGGGAAATTTCCAACATTTCCGAGACTACACCCCTTCAAGTTTCGCTCACTTGGAGAGATTTGTGCAGATTGCTATTTCATTTTATATAAAACAAGAACGGGGTTGTTGAAGGCTTGGGCTTTCATTGTGTTCTCAAGCTGGGATGAGAACTCGCTGCGCTCATCGGCCCCTTCTTCAAAGAGCGTCTCAGGAAGGCCCTGGATAATGGTGACATAGGCGGCATTGGACATGGTGTTGGGAGTGATGCTCTTATTTGTGCCCTTTGCCTTGAAACCTGAATATTTTTCAACGCCATCATTGCTGACACGGCAGTAGGTTGTTTTAGACCTTAACATGTTGTCGTACCAGAATGACACGTAATCGCTATTGACGACGGGAAAGCTCATTGATGTGATAAGGCTCTCTCTCTTTTCAGTTAACACATCAATCAGTCTCATTACGATGTTATTACTGCTTTCTTCATTGATGGTGTCAAATTCGGCAGGTATTCCGTAATCATCAAATTCACAGTGCAGAATTGTCTTCTCTTCCTGGTTTATATCGGCAGGAATCTCCAATATGGAGCAGACGCTTCCTGTCTCGGCCAGATACCTGTAATCGGGGTTATAATATGACATGTCGGCACTCAAGAGCATGGAGAATCCGCTTATATCCTTATGTATCCGGCGTACCTGACCGGTGTTGGAGCTGACAAAACAGATTGCGGTCTTATCAACGTTACTTGGAACCATTCTGCACAGGAGCGTGGAGTCATCATGTTCTGCCATGCTCATTGCCACACCATCCAGGGAAACTGATCCCAGGTATTTCATATCGGGTACGGAATACTTGTGAATGGTAGTGAATGCATCGATTATGGATAAAACCTTATTGTTTGGTGAGTATATATAATCTGTAATCAATGTATACTCGCCGTGGCCGCGTCCCCTTTTGTCGACTTTGGCAATCTGCTTTCCGTCCTCAAATACATAGATTATATCGCTTAATGAACGACATAAGGTTGTGGAACCGTAGCACTTTATGCTGCTGATACCGTCAAGGGGCTCGTCACTTATGAGAGGCACAATACGTATGTTGGTTGCCATATCCTCAAATGCAACTTCCTGGGCCTGATCGGCATCCTTTATGGAAACAAGGTCATCAAAGGAGGCTTTCTTCTTGCACTCTGTGAACAGCAGGAGTGCGGCTGCCATGCAAACAAATAGTCTGAGGTATTTCATATCTGTATTATTTAATGTTCTTGTAAAATCCGGTGATTTTGCTCATAAAAAGTGTCAATATTCCGATGAACAGCGGTGATAATTCACCACTGTTAATGGTGTGATTAATGATGAAAGAATTTACGATAGGTATGGCGACCATCACCATGCCGACAGCAACTGTAATTGTAATGACCTTGGACATCTTTTGGCCCTCACCTTTTCTGTACTTGCCGAGGAACAGGGCGTTAACTATAAAAGCTATGGTGATTATAATGTAACCTGCTCTGGCAAGGAATTCCATGGGGCTTAATGTGCCACCTATAGCATTATAGATGATGCCTGCGGTAAATATGAGAGTTATTATGATCAGAATGCCGAGGAAGAACCATGTCACTGCCTTTCTGAACTTTCCGGGCTCTTTGTACTCCGGTATAACAATCTCCCTGAAGTTAATCTTCCTGGTAAAGAATTTGGTTTTGGTACCTATTGCAAGTAAGAAGAGTACCAGCATTGCTATGGAAGCGCCGATGCCAAGGAAAAAGTAGTTAAAGACAATCCAGAAGGCAAATCCCGCACATGATAAGGCAAAAGCGCTCTTGTTGTAGAAAAGTTCCTCTCTTAACAGCGTCCGGAGGTCAAGTTCGGAATGATCGGCACGGTTTATCCTGCGTATCAGTAAGATGTGCAGCAGAATGTCAATAGCCATATATATGCAAAGTATCCAAGTGCCGGTGGCTGTCATTTTGGGGCTAAATGCAAACGTGAGAATCAATATGGGTGTTAATGCATAGAGACTCCATGTGGTACTTAACTTGAACAATCTTGTAAAGATGCCTATGTTCTTGAGGGTGGCCTTACGGATCTGCTCGGGAGTTACTATCTCCTTGCCGTCCAGTTTCTCATCGATAAGCTGATAAGCCTGCTTCAGATCGTTGAGTTCATCGAGGTTGAAAGTATTGTCTGTCATAGGATAAACGGTTTAATTGTTAGACATTGATTTGAGTTGCTCCTTGATGCGGAAGAGCCTGCTTGTAACGGCCGATGCGGTCAGGCCTACAATGGCTGCAATCTCATCATAACTCATACTCTCCAACCACAGAAGGATAATGGCGCGGTCAAAAACTTCAAGTTTGTTGATCCTGTCATACAGCATCTTGATCTGATGACTTGACTCATCATTTCCGGTGCTCAGGATGTCGTTTTCAATACCAAGCGGAACTGTTGGTACTTTCCGCTTCTCCCCTCGGCTCACGGCACAGCAGGTGTTAAGGCTTACGCGCCACAGCCAGGTCTTAACACTGCTTTCACCGCGGAACTTGGGGTACCCTTTCCAAAGATTTACCAACACTTCCTGGAAAAGGTCATCGACCTCGGCAGGATTGTCAGAGAAGAAATAGCACACCGTATATATTGTCTTGCGGTGCTCTCTGACCATTTTTGTGAATTCTAATTCTAAGTTATCCATCTGTTTTTTGGAGTTCGTTCATACAATTAGTATCCGAACCCTAAGATTCCTTTCAAAGAAAATGAATTTTTTTTTGATAAAATGTTTTTTTTCTTTTTCTACGTTGTTTTGGGAAACATAAAGAGGTGTGGCCTCTGAAACTACGGCCCTACGGGCCTATCCCTCCCACGTCCTTCGGCCGCGGGCCCCTCCCGTTCACAAGGAGGCCACTGAAAAAGGTGTAATTTTTATAAGCCTTTGAGGATGGTTTATTTGAGCATCCCTCTGAGTTTATCGGTTTTCTATGTTATATCCGATTCTCAGAGGGATGTTTTATTGAAA
>JAFZKA010000074.1 GCA_017551925.1 Bacteroidaceae bacterium
CGCAGTAGGGACGGTTCCTTTTGCGGACATTTGGAAAAAATCCAACATGTCCGCAAAAGGAACCGTCCCTACTGCGTACGCTCAATCGAGCTGGAAGAGATCGTTCACGCTCTTGCCGAAATAGGCCGATAATTTGAGAGCAAGTTCTGTTGACGGGATGAATTTCTCATTCTCAATGGCGAATATCGTCTGACGTGACACGCCTATGGCATTTGCCAGATCCTGCTGGGATATCCTGAGGATAGCCCGTTCCACACGTATGTTATTTTTCATCGTTACTCTCCTTTAAGTTGTTTGACAACACCTTTCTCAACACCAGCGCATATACCACTGATAATAAAGGAACAAATGAAAGCAGGCGGAACAGTCTCTCCAGCAATTGTATTATGTCATACAGATGACCCTCCACCCTATGATTGTGAGCTGTGATATACACAATAGTCGCAAAGAAACTCTGTTTCAAGAAAAATGTAGATACCACATAGATAATTACGAATAAAGCAAGGACGCGTACCCTTATGTGACGGATGAATTCATCCTCCTGCTGTTCCTTTGTAAGACAGATAATCATAAGGCCGATATATGGGAACACAACCATTATCCTGCAAACAGTTACATATGTTCTGATATAGTTGTATCTATCGGCCCCCAATACATCAGCCTCGGTATGTCCCATAATAAACAGTACGGCAGAGATTATTATCAATGACACTATAAGAATCCACCAGCCGGTTTTCTTATAACGATACGGAAGAAGAAGCGAATCATATCCCCCCGCCTTACCCGTACGTACAAGTATCTTAAGCAGCACGATATAAATAAGTTCTATGGAATTCACCTCCACAATATTTGCTATTACTCTGTAAATGCCCCCTAACTTAGTATCAAATATTGACTTGAACAGTTCCTGCTCACTCTCCTTCATACCTGTGATACGTATCACATGTCTGGCCAGATTAGGACCCTGAACAGTCATTTGAACAATCGCCCATCCGATTATAAAAATGAATACCGAAATGATCAACGCACGATAACGTGCCGATGCAATGTACTCATCCTCCACACTTTCCTTAGAAAAGCAGATGAGTAGCAGCGATAATCCCAAAAGGAATCTGGCGGACAGCACACACATAGCAAACCAGTTTTGACCATTAAACTGGTCACGCAATGAAAACATTATCCCATAGTAAACAACCGCAACCGCTAAAGTTGCGGCTCCAATCACCTGCCACTTATGCGGCAAAAGCGTAAGATGTTTCTTATAATCTCTCATAATTGTATCTTGTTATTCTATTGAACTTTCCTTCGTATTCTTCCATAACACATATTTAAGCAAAAGTGCATACACCACTGACACACCTGGAATCCACGTCAACCACAACAACAGTTGTCTGCTTATATGAGAATACAGATAATAACCGTAGTGATCTTCTATTTCAGGCTGTGCAATAACCCTGTAAAAATACCTTCCGGCATCGTTTAGATTCTCAAAACATGTGAGCAGTGCGTAAGCAATTACAAATACAACCAGCAGACGCACTCTTATATGCCTTATGAACTCATCCTCCTGCTGTTCCCTGGAAAGACACACCATGAAGACTCCAGTATATGCCGCCAGCGGCAGAATCAGACATACCCACAAGTACAGTTTGACAAGCCACAGCATCTTTCCATACCAACACAATACGTTCACATACTTGTTAATCAGGATCGTTACCGGCACTAGTACTATAGTGATACCAAGGAGCCACCATCCTGTCTTTGTATATCGGTTTGGAAGCAGCAATGACGAATAAACGGCTCCGTTGCCAACGCGCTTAAGAATCTTCAACAACACTATGTATAACAGTTCCAGGTTAGAAGTAGTGAAATAACCATGAATACTGAGTAAATGATCAAGAAAAGGATATTTCCAGAGCAAAAAACCGTCACCCTCACCTTTCATCATAGATACAGTCTGGAAAGTGGTAAACCTGTGAAAACGCCACATTATAATTTCAGTTATCCCACATGACACAATAAGAACCATCACTGTAATAGTCAACGCCCGATAACGTACCGCCATGACATACTCATCCTCGGCACTCTCCTGAGAGAAGCATGCCACCAGCATGGAAGAGATAGCCAGTACAAATACCGCCATTTCTGCGTATGTGTACCAATTTTCACCCTCATACTGTTTAAGAACTGTGTCTTGAATCACTTCGCAGGCAAACATAACTGCGTATACCACAAGCCCAATCACCTGCCACTTATGCGGCAAAAGCGTAAAATGTTTCTTATAATCCCTCATTATTGTAAAGTTTAGCACAACAAATGTAATACACACTTTACATAATTCCAAGCAAGATTTACATTTTAACTTTCATTATTAATTACCCCATTTGCAGAGAGCTGGTGTATTTAGAGTAGAGAAGTTCTTGTGGAGGGCGTAAGCGGAGAACCCACGGAAGATCCCGTTAAGAACGGCGTTTCGTTTAACGACTGTTAGTCACCGAAGGTGGCTAAAAAGGAGGCGTTCGACGTTTAGGGTCTGGAGGGGTTCGGAGTAGCCCGGAGCAATTAACTTCTCTACTCTAAATACTCCAGCTCTATTTCCAAAACGAGGAAACGTCCACGGAAGGAACCGTCCCTAATGCGGACAGTCCCTATTGAAATAACTGATTATAGGTTTTCTGACGCTTGATATAGTAACGCCAAAGGAGACTGAAATTTACGCGCTCAGGAATATCAGTAATGGATGCCTCAGCCAGGTTCTCCTCACGGCTGTCACGAAACTCAGGTTTGAGACGGCGGAACTCACGCCGTGCACGTAACACAGCCTTGAAATCGCCCCAATGGAATTTGCCCAGAAACATCAGTGCAGCAAGAATATCCAACCAGAACCGCACTCTCATAATACGGTCAAGTTCATTATCAGGCAGGTTCTTGTAGAGCATAAGCAGATTGTTCCTGAAATTAAGGAACGTCTTGTATGGATTTGATTTGTTGAGAGTTGCACCACCTACATGATAAACCACGCTCTCCGGAATGCATACAATCTTACGGTTACGGCTACGCAGGCGCCAGCATAAGTCAATCTCCTCCTGATGCGCAAAGAATCTGTCATCAAGACCACCTGCAGCCCAATAGTCAGAACTACGAATCATCAGGCAAGCTCCGGTAGCCCAAAAAACACTTGCTATAGTATCATACTGTCCTTCATCCTTCTCAATAGTCTCAAAAGCCCTGCCCCTGCACAGCATATAACCAAAACGGTCTATGTATCCGCCGGCTCCACCTGCATATTCAAACATCTCAGGATTCTTGAAATCAAGCAGTTTCGGCTGACAGGCTGCAACCTCAGGGTGCACCTCCATATAACTGAGCAGAGGTAAAAGCCAATCCTCTGATACCTCAACGTCAGAGTTGAGCAGAATATAATATTCAGCGTCAACCTCACGCAGCGCCATATTGTACCCCTTTGCAAATCCCCAGTTCTTTTCAAGCAGGATAAGCGGAATATCCGCAAATTCCCTCTTCATCATCTCAATGGAATCATCCGATGAGGCATTATCGGCCACGTAAATCTGTACGCCCTCCATAGAGGAGTATTTGATGAGTGTAGGCAGATAGCGCTTGAGCATTGCGCTACCATTCCAGTTCAATATGACGATTGCTATTTTCATTCTACTTGATGATTGTTCCTGTTAGAGCATCGGCCGTAGCATTAAACCCGCCCAAGAGCACCCTTACAAGGCTGTTTTCCTGGACCTGAGCCGAATCCAACTCCACCCTTATATAGTTATCAGTAAAACCGTGCGCCGGCATTCCTCGCCTGGGACGTTCCACAAGAACAGTAGCCTCACGGCCGATATGAGCCTCATAAAACGCCTTTGTCTTTGAATCTGACAGTTCCAACAGACGCTGACTGCGCTCATGCTTGGTCTGCGGTGAAACCTTATACGGAATCCTGAGTGCAGCCGTTCCAGGACGCTCCGAATAACTGAACACGTGCAACTGAGTCACATCCAGTCCCTCAATGAAACGGTATGCATCCTCAAACAGTTCATCAGTCTCACCACGCATACCCACAATAACATCAACACCGATGAACGCATCGGGCATCACACTCTTTACGCGCGCCACCTTATCGGCAAACACTTCACGCTCATAACGACGATGCATAAGTTTCAGAACCTCATTTGACCCGCTCTGCAACGGGATATGGAAATGCGGCATAAACGCACGCGACGATGCCACAAAATCAATTACTTCATCTGTCAGCAGGTTGGGTTCAATTGACGATATCCTGTATCGGGAAATCTCCTCCACCTTATCCAGTTCACGTATCAGATCAATGAACTTATCACCTGTGGATTTTCCAAAGTCACCTATATTGACACCGGTTATTACTATTTCACGTCCACCCTCCTGACCTGCCTGATGTGCTTGAGCAACCAGACTCTCTATTGACGGGTTACGGCTGTGACCGCGGGCATACGCTACTGTACAATATGTGCAATAGTAATCACATCCATCCTGAACCTTGAGGAAAAAACGCGTACGGTCACCGCGTGAGCATGACGGAACAAAGTTCTTTATATCATTCGTACCCACCGTCTTGGATATACCATGGTCACGTTTCTGCAATCCGTTAAGGTTCTCAAGCACACTCCCTTTGAGATCCTGACCCAAAACAATGTCCACACCTGGAATATCGGCCACAGTGCCAGGCTTAAGTTGCCCGTAGCATCCTGTCACCACAATATAAGCATCGGGATTCTCACGCACAATCTTGTGTATTGCCTGACGGCATTTCTTGTCAGCCACCTCAGTAACCGAACAGGTATTGATAACACAGATATCAGCCTTCTCACCCTTGACAGCCTTATGTGCACCGGCCTCTATCAATTGCCGCATAATGGTCGATGTCTCCGAGAAGTTAAGTTTACATCCCAGAGTGAAGAATGACGCACTTTTGCCGTCTAAAGTGAAATCTGCGTTTCCCATCAGAAATACTAATACACTGCGAATTTAGCAAATTATTCCTTTGACCATATAACAATTGAAGGATGGTTTGAAACCAAACCATCCTTCAAATTATGTTACGTTCTAATGATTGCTTTTATTCAGCCTCAGCTACAACCTCAAAGGTAACTTCTGCCTTAACCTCCTTGTGGAGATTAATGGTAGCGGTATATTCGCCAACAGCCTTAACTGTCTCGGCAACGATAGCCTTGCGGTCAACCTCAAAGCCTTTTGCTGCAAGAGCCTCAGCAACCTGAGCAGCACCTACACCACCAAAGATTGTGCCATCCTCATTAACCTTAGCAGAAATGCTAACCTTAACACCGTTCAGTTTAGCAGCCTGAGCCTCAGCATCAGCCTTGATCTTGGCCAGCTTATGAGCGCGCTGACGCTCGTTCTCAGCAAGAATCTTCTTAGCTGACTCAGTTGCAATAACTGCCTTACCCTGGGGAATCAGATAGTTACGACCGTAACCGTCCTTAACCTTTACTATATCGTTCTTGTATCCAAGATTGATAACATCTTCCTTAAGAATAATTTCCATAGTCTTTCAAGATTTAAAGATTACTTCATCATATCAGTTACATAAGGAAGCAGAGCCAAATGACGTGCTCTCTTAACAGCCTGAGCCACACGACGCTGGAACTTGAGTGAAGTACCGGTGATGCGACGGGGCAGCAACTTACCCTGCTCGTTAAGGAATCTCTTGAGGAATTCAGGATCCTTATAGTCGATATACTTGATACCTGCCTTCTTGAAACGGCAATACTTTTTCTTCTTGATGTCAGTTGTCTGGGGTGCCAGATATCTGATCTCTGATGTCTGCTCTGCCATGATTATGCCTCCTCTGCTTTAGATTGTCTAAGACTTCTTCTCTTTGCTGCGTACTCAGCTGCATACTTGTCCTGCTTGATGGTCAGGAAACGAAGCACGCGCTCGTCACGACGGAAGTTAACTTCCAGCTTGGCTACAACTGTAGGCTCAGCATTGAACTCAATAAACTCATAGAAGCCGGTTGACTTCTTCTCAATAGGATAGGCCAGCTTACGCATACCCCAATTCTCTTCATTGACAATCTCAGCGCCCTCGGCAGTAAGAATGCCCTTGAATTTCTCTACCGCTTCCTTCATCTGAACATCAGATAAAACGGGAGTCAAAATGAAAACGGTTTCGTACTGATTCATTTGTTTTTAATTAAATAATAGATAGTGTTTGCAAAATGCGGATGCAAAGGTACAAAATATTTTCACCCGAACAATTATTTTGATGGTAAAAACACCGCCGAACATCCATATATTATTACATATAACTTATCAAATTGATGCTTTAATCTTTTTTTACTAATAACCTGAAACATAAATAGGGCTATTGTTTCATTTTTCGGATAAAAACCATTTAATTTGCACCCAAAGAAAAAACAAATAAAACATCATAACAATGAACAGCTTTAAAAAATATTTAGGAGCCATTCTGGTTATATTAGGTGCCATTCTGATAATCTGCAGTTATTTCATGGGATGGAACAGTTATAATGGTGTCCAGATTGGAGCCATGGGACTTATGATTGTCGGTTTGCTCCTCTACATTTTCCTGGGCAAAAAAGCGTAATCTTAACCCAACCGTTTCCCTTAAACAGGTGAATCCTCAAGGACTCACCTGTTTTTTTTATATTAATATTAGAAACACCGCAGAACTATCGGGTTGGGGAGTCAACGCTCCTTGGCTACGCGAACTCCCCTTCAGACCCTAAACGGCGAACTTCTCCATCATAGCCACCTACGGTGTCTATTCGTCGTCGAACAAGCGCCGTTTTTAACGGGATCTTCCAGGGGCCCGCGCTTAACGCCAAGTCACTGATACTCCCCAACCCGATAGTTCTGCTCTTGCAAATCGCAAACTTGTCCGCATTAGGGACGGTTCCTAATGCGGACACGCAGGTACAAACGTATTGGGGCGAAGTGAGTATGCGAACGAGAGCGGTCCCGGAGGGCCGCCAAGCGAATGGAAGTGAGCGCGTTTGCGTAGCAAACTAAAATGAGCGACCTACTGTTTCAAAATGCATAGAAGTAAGCGCGGGAGTAAAAAAAAGGATACATTGGTACTGCTTAAGCGGACCGTAGGTCGCCGCCGTTTTTAAAAGCGCCTAAAAGGAACCACTATCATTACCAGAAATGGATATACAAAAAGAAAGCGCCTCAGGTTTTGTTCCTGAAGCGCTTTTAAAAACGGCGGCGACCTACTCTCCCACTTGCGCAGTACCATCGGCGTGAACGGGCTTAACTTCTCTGTTCGGAATGGGAAGA